>USNU01000024.1 GCA_900556095.1 uncultured Bacteroidales bacterium
TAACGGACGGATTTTTGGGCGGGGGCATAATCTGACCGAGACACTGCAGGACGTAACCGCACACGCTGAGATGCAGGCACTCACCGCTGCCGCCCAGACCGTAGGGGGCAAGTATTTGCCCGATGCCACACTATATGTTACAGTGGAACCCTGCGTGATGTGTGCAGGGGCTATCGGTTGGGCGCAGATAGGACGTGTAGTCTATGGTTGCGATGACAGCAAACGCGGGTTCCGCCAATTAGCACCGAGTGCCTTACACCCCAAGACGAGTATTACCGCCGGCGTTCTATCCGCCCGCACCCGCACTCTGATGCAGAATTTCTTTCTGGCACACAGGTAAACAATTTGAAAATGCGGGATGGCTTATCCACTCGCTATCTACTCGTCATCCACTCGTATTTTTAATGATGAAATTAACGGCTATTAGCGGAAGATCTTAACAGAGTCTTATTTTATTTTTTCTGCACAGGTTCGCAAGTAATCTGTATCCCCAATCGGCGGAAAGTTTTGGTATCCACTTCCGAAAGCATTACCGTAGAGTGTGCCTGGCAGCCGTTGAGGCGCGGCAGTTGCGCCAATGCCTGCGCACAGCGCTCGTCGCTCTGGCTCAAAACGGACAGGGCAACCAACACCTCGTCGGTATGCAAGCGCGGGTTATGCCCCTGCAAGTACGCAATCTTGGTATGCTGAATCGGCGCAATCATCTCCTGCGGCAGCAGTTTCACCGAGTGGTCGATATGCGCCAGATGTTTCGTGGCATTGATGAGCAACGCCGCCGAGCAGCCCAACAAATCGCCCGTATGGGCGGTGATGATAGTTCCGTCTTCCAACTCAATCGCCGTTGCCGAAGCGTTCTCCCTGTCGCGGCATGCCTTAGCCGCCACCGTGGTACGACGATAATCGGGTGTGATACCCAGTTGGCGCAGGAGAAGAGTTATCTTGTTGATTTCCTTTTCGGCGTCGTGTCCGTCGGCAAAAGCGTTGAGCGCGGCATAATACCGGCGAATCACTTCCTGCTTGCTTGCCTCGTTGCAGACCTCGTCGTCGGAGATACAGAACCCCACCATATTCACGCCCATGTCGGTAGGCGACTTATAGGGATTATGCCCGTATATGCCTGTAAACAAGGCGTCTAAGACCGGAAAAATCTCAATGTCCCGATTGTAGTTGATAGCGATGTTTCCGTATGCCTCCAAATGGAAGGGGTCAATCATATTCACATCGTTCAGGTCTGCCGTAGCCGCCTCGTATGCCACGTTAATCGGGTTTTTGAGGGGCAGGTTCCAAACGGGAAAAGTCTCGAACTTGGCATACCCCGCCTCTATACCGCGCTGATGTTCGTTGTAGAGTTGCGACAAGCAGACCGCCATCTTACCACTTCCCGGTCCCGGGGCGGTAACAATCACCAGCGGGCGCGTCGTCTCCACATAATCGTTCTTGCCAAACCCCTCCGGCGAAGCAATCAGCGACACATTAGTGGGATAGCCGTCTATCAGGCGATGATAATACACGCGCACGCCCAAGTTCTCCAGACGGCGGCGATAAGCGTCGGCAGAAGGCTGCCCGTTGTAGTGGGTAATCACCACGCTGCCCACATAGAAGCCACGCTGCTGAAACTCATCGCGCAGGCGCAGCACGTCCTCATCATAGGTGATACCCAAGTCCTGACGCACTTTGTTGCGCTCGATGTCCATCGCCGATATAACTATCAGAATCTCAATACGGTCGGCGAGTTGCGAGAGCATTTGCAACTTCGAATCGGGCTGAAAACCGGGCAGAATACGCGAGGCATGATTGTCGTCAAACAGTTTGCCACCCAATTCGAGATAGAGTTTGTTGCCGAAAGCGGCAATACGTTCACGAATATGCTCCGACTGTATGCGGATATACTTCTCATTATCAAAACCGAGTTTCATAGATGATTCAATTTGGATACAAAGGTACTACAAAAAATCCTCATTTACAACACTTCGCGCCATATATTCGGGCGACCGCATTAAAATACCAAGAAATAGACGCACACATTGGCATAAAGCACATAGCCCCCCGACAAATCCGCGATAAGGATTAAATTATGAATTATGAATTGTGGAGGGATTCGAGTGCGTGTTGGTAACGAGATAGACACCGGAGAAAACCAACAAGATGGCGATGGCTTGCAGGTAGCCGAACACAGCCAAGCCCATAGCCACAGACGCCAGACAAGATACTACCGGCTGAAAATAGTTGTAGATAGCCACTTGCGTGGGACACAATACCTGTTGCGCCCAAGTCATCAGAATATAAGCGGCAAACGTGCCGAAGAACACCACAAACCCCATCTCCCAATAAGAATGTGCGGCAATCGTACTCCACGGCAGCGAAACAATATGCGGCAAGGCAAAAGGACAAATGGTGAGTGTGGCGAAAAGCATCATCCACTTCATGCAAGTTACCACCGAATACTTCTTTATCAGTTTGCCGAATATGACCAAATAGGACGCAAACGAACACTGCGCCAACACACACATCACCGCGCCGAGGGCATCACGATACGGATTGGCCGACGCGACAGAGGCGGTATGCGAGGTGAGAATCACCATCAATGCCCCCGAAAGAGCCAGACAGATTCCCAAAATCTTCTGCCACGAAACACGCTCGTGCAGAAAGACGGCAGACAGAATCAGCGAGATAATCGGCAAAGTGGTGGTCATAATACTCGCATTGATAGGAGAGGTGAAACTGACGCCGATAGTGAACATACCCTGATTGAAAGAGATACCACACAACGATGCCAGAAAGAACATACCTATATCGTGCAAGGGGACTTTCTCCTGCTTTTTGCCCGCCCACGTCATCACGAGCGAGGTCAGCCAGAAACACAATGCCCCACCTGCCACACGAAACGCGACCATATCCACGCCGGTGAAATCGGTACGCATTGCGTCCTTTGCCAGGGGAGCCATCAAGCCCCAGATAATGCACGCCAACGCCATGGCTATGTGCCTGATAAACAACTTCATACTAAAAAAACAGTCAAATTACCTTTATAAAAAACCGCACAACAAAAGGGAGCACTACGTGTAGTACCCCCTATTCGATGTATTTCCGAAAAGAATCAGTATTGCGCCGTATCATACACTTGGTCTGCTACCTCACTGCCTGCCAGTTTCTCAATCAGGCAGAACGCAAAATCACTACTCAGACCGGGCCCTTTCGCCGTGATGATATTCTTGCTCTCCACTACCAATCCGCCGATATAACTCTCGCCGAGGTATTGCTCAAAGCCGGGGTAGCAAGTGGCTTGTTTGCCCGCCAAAATACCCAATTTGCCCAATACCGACGGCGCTGCGCAGATGGCAGCAATCAGTTTACCCGCCTCGTTGTGCTGTACGAGCAAGTCGCACAACGCATGGCAATCGTCCAACTTGGTGGCACCTCCGGGGAGAATCAGCATTTCCGCATCAGAGAAATCGATGTCTTCGATTAGCCCGTCTGCCTCAATGGCAATGTTGTGAGCACCCAATACCATCGCCTTTCCTGTAACGGAAACGGTAGTCAGGTTGATGTTGGCACGACGCAAAAGGTCAACCGTGGTGATAGCCTCGATTTCCTCGAAGCCATTGTCAAGAAACAAATAATTCATAATTAATCCATGCGAAAACGCAATTAGTTAAACTTAAATTTATATGTGATTGTTCCTGTCTGAATTGATTTGTCGCTCTCCGAGAACTTGGCTTTTCGCGCCGCGTTGAGAGCGAGTTGGAGAGTGGATTTGTCGCTAATCGTAGTACCACGGGTTATCTGTGCATCTTTCACAGTTCCATCGGGCAATACCCAAATAGAGACGACCACTTTTCCGTCCTGATTAAAGTCATTTTTCGGTTGCGGCAACGCGCCTTTGATAGTACGTCCCTCGAGCCACAGCGACCAGTTGTTTCCGCCCGATGTGCCATGCCCTGCCACAGGGTTTCCTTTCTGTCCTTCGCCCTTGCTGTCGCCCGTACCTTGTGCACCGGCAGCGTTGTTACCAAACAGCGAACCCATCGCCGCCGCCTTGTCTTTGGCAGCCTGTTCTTTGGCTTTCTGTTCGGCGAGTGCTTTTTCTTTGGCGATACGCGCCGCTTCGGCTTGTGCAGCCTTGGCTTTCTCCTGACGCAGACGCTCAGCCTCCGCCTCTTTGCGGGCTTTTTCCTCCTTGTCGCGCTGACGTTGCACGGCGAGGGTCTCCTCGTCCTCCTGTGTCATCAGATCGTTGTTGGTCGGTTTGGAGGGTGCCGGCGGAGGAGTAACACTCTCCATCGGCGTCGATTGATGTTCCGGCTCCGGCTGGAAACCACCCGCCTCGCGCACATCGCCGAAAGCCACTTCTATCCCCTCGTCCTCAGGCAATACCGGTGCGCCCATATAGACAAACCACAACAACAGGAACAACAACAGCAACGCTACCAGTGTACCTATCGAAGCAATGATATTTGATTTCTGTTTGAGTGTCATCTTTCCCAAGGCTCCGTCAATATCCGTATAAGGTCTTTTTATTCTCCGTTAATTGCCGTTAATTTATCGTTAATTCTCTGTATGGATCTTAATTTTCTCCATATAAAAGCCATTAAAGATCCATTAAAAAAGGCATTATCGTCTTTTGTTCTTTGTTCTCAAAGTTACTTTTTGGTAGCAACTACCAGTTTCATTTTATGCTGGTTGGCAATATCCAACACGCGGACCACCTCTTTGTAGGCGATGTCCTCGTCTGCGTGGAGAGCGATATACATCGTGGAGTCTTGCTGCTGGATGTTGCTCAGGTATGCCTCCAAGTCATCGGGATTGATAGGTTGGGGTTTTGCCTTGCCCACAGCAACAAAGTAATTGCCCAAATTGTCAATGCTTACTTTCGCCACCACCTGTCGCGTAGTGGTTTTCGCACGCGACTGGGGCAGGTTGATTTTGATATCATTAGGCGACGACATTGTACTTGCCATCACGAAGAACAACAAAAGCAGGAATATCAAGTCGGTCATCGACGACATTGCAAATGTTGCCTCTACCTTATTTCGTCTTTTGAGAGCCATTATCAGGACAATGAATTAAGGACAATGAACAAAAAATAAGAAACTAAATCTTGCTTATCGATTGCCGATTGTCAATTTACATTATACCGGTTCGTTGAGGAGGTCCATAAACTCCATCGTACGTGCTTCCAGCAGGCGTACCACACGGTCGATGCGTGCGACAAGCATATTGTAGGCAAACATCGCCAAGATACCTACGATAAGACCACCCACCGTGGTAACCATCGCCTCATACATACCCGTACTGAGTGCCGACATCTCAATCACACCACCGGATGTCTGCGCCATATTGTAGAACGTGCGAATCATACCGAGCACCGTCCCCAGGAAACCGAGCATCGGTGCGCCACCGGCAATGGTAGCCATAATCACCAAGCCTTTTTCCAACTTGCCGACCTCTAAATTACCCACATTCTCCACCGCCACTTGCACATCCTGCATAGGGCGACCGATACGCGTAATACCTTTCTCAATCATGCGTGAAGCAGGGGTGTTGGTCTGCTTGCAGAGGTTCAGAGCAGAGTCAATTTTGCCGTCGTGAATATAGTCGCGGATACGGTCCATAAAACTCTTGTCCTCTTTGGTGGCGGTTTTTAGCACAACCATACGCTCAATAAATATATAGATTGCCCACGCGAGAAGCAGTGCCAGCACAATCATTATCCAGCCGCCATACTGCGCCATGGTCCAAAGGTTAATCGATTCTTCTACAGGCTGTTCGAGAGGCATTTGCCCTATCATTTCAGCCGTCATCGCAGTGTCTTGAAGTAACAACATATTGTTTCTGTATTGTATTTATTATCAATCAATTATGCAATTGCAAGCAGGCAAGATATTGTTTAATCGTCTCCTCTATGCCAAGGTATAGCGCGTCGGCGATGAGCGCATGCCCGATACTCACTTCTGCAGTCCATGGGAATGCTTCAATGAACGGGTGCAGGTTGCGCAAGTTGAGGTCGTGCCCGGCATTCATCTCCATACCTACCTCCCGTACTTTCTCTGCCGCAGCGCGATACATCTCGATAGCCGCAGCGGGGTCGTGGTCGTATAGTTCGGCATAGGGACCGGTGTACAACTCCACTCTGTCCGCTCCCGCCTGTTTGGCATACTCCACCATCTCGGGGTCGGCGTCCACAAATATGCTCACACGGATACCGCAGGCATGGAAACATGCGACCAGACCTTGCAAGTGCGTCAGATGGGTGCGAGTGTCCCAACCGTGGTTGCTGGTGAGTTGCGCCGGATCGTCCGGCACAAGGGTAACCTGCGTGGGGCGCACCTCTGTAACGAGCGACACGAACTCCTCAGTGGGGTTTCCCTCGATATTAAATTCTGTGGTTATCAGCGACTTGAGCGCGTACACATCGCTTCGGCGAATATGTCGCTCATCGGGGCGCGGGTGAACGGTAATCCCCTGTGCGCCAAAGTGTTCGCAATCTACGGCAAAACGTTCCACGTCCGGCAAATTGCCCCCGCGTGCGTTGCGCAGCGTTGCCACTTTATTGATATTTACACTCAGTTTGGTCATACAGGTTTGCCTCGAGGAGATTTCTTTTCGCTGCAAAGGTACAACAATTTTCGTGATTGTGCAAACAAAATAACAAGCACAAACGGGTTTATTTATTCAGCAGCACCCCCGTAGTGGTGTATGTATCTGCGCCATAAAGGATATACACTTGTCCGTCACGAACAATTTTGCGCACGGCAATAGTATCCGTAGTAGCATTTTCCAATGCCGTCGTCCCTTCATAGTAGGTAACCTGTATAGGAAGCCCGTTGGTATTTTGTGCGTCCAAAGTCAAACGCAGTTTACCGTCTGCTGCCTCCACTTTTACCATACCCGTTGCCACAAAGAAACAAGGCACCTCCAACCCCTGCGATGTAAAGTCGCCGCACACCGACCCGACAACGGCATTATTCTGCACTCCCTGTCCTGCATAGACTGTTCCTGTCGCCTCCGAACTATCAATAGGATATATTCCGACAGGCAGCGTGGTGGCAGGGTCAATCGTAGTGGGATAGAACTCCAGATAAGTCAGTTTCCCTGTTTTTGAAAGAGCCTTAAACGACACATATCCGGAGGTTTGGAAATTGCGTGTATCGAACGCCACTTGGTCTGCATCGGTGTAATGCTGCACAAACTTGCCCTCCGTTTTATCATACTGGATAGCAATATAGCGGTAGTCCACCTCCATTCGGATATGGTAGAGAATAGTGTCCGTACCCAATATCTCGGCATCCACCTGATACCCAGTGCCCTGTTTGGTAACCGTCGCCGAAGCCGTGTACATAGCCACGCCCGTAGTATCATTTCCCTCTATCACACCTACATACGTGTAGCGCGGACGAAAATCACCACGTTCATACTGCCCTTCGGGGGTGTCGGTATAAATTTCCATTGCTACAATATAGCGCAAATCTTCATTATACATATAGAACGACCCGTCCTCGCGATAATAGATTCCCTCACCCCGATTGTCGAATGCAATCTCTACCGTCTTTTTCGGAGTCGGAATAGTAAACATCAAGTGAATACGATAGAACTTGTTATCATTCCCATACCCCTCCGCATCGGCCTCCCGTACGCCGCCCGTCGTATAGAGTGTCAGTTTGGTGTTCACACTGCGTATCATATTGCCCGCCATATCGGTAATCGTGGTCGAAACAGTGCTCGCTCCCTCGTACACGCCGTCTTCACCTGTTCCTTCGCAGGCAATCGTAATGGTATAGTCATTATTACTGCCGTCCAAGAAGAAGGTGTTCATATAACTTACAGCCGACAGGTCAATCGACAGATTATTGATGGCTATATCCACCGTATCCGTAACCGCCGACGATGTAACCGGATAATACATGTGCAGGCGGTATAGTATGGAGTCCTGCCCCAACAGCGAAATATCGAAATGGTAAGCCCCATTTTCTACCGACACCACCGCTGAGCAATCCAACGGATCCACAAACGTAGAATCGCCCTCATTGGGCTTGTTCGGGAAACGCACAAACGTACCCCACATATAAAAATCTTCCGAGGTGTAAGTTCCCACTATATTGGTTGTAAAGATGAGTGCACTGGCAATCACCTCTCCCTCTATCTCTCCGTCTATCACCATAGAAATACTCCCCTTTTGCAGATTGGTCTCGGGGAAAGTGTAAACCACCGTATCTTTAGGCAGTTTGCCGTCCGGCAATGCAGCCACCGAAAGTGCGGAACGTCTCGGAACAGCCAACGCAGACAGCATCATACATACAACTCCCAACAATGTAAAAAACCGTTTCATAAAGCAATATATTTGGATGTTTATAATAATACAATAACTATTTTTAGTCGCAGAAATACAAAAATAGCCAAGCGTTTATCATATGCTTGGCTTTTATTGTTGCCTAACCAGGATTCGAACCCAGACAGACAGAACCAGAATCTGTAGTGCTACCATTACACAATTAGGCAATGACTTTCTTTCGAAAGCGTGTGCAAAGTTACTGCAAATTTTCGATACGTGCAAACAATTCCGCAAAAAAATACTACTTTTCTAACAAATACGGCAGATATTCGTCCCGAATATACCGGAAATCCGGTATCTCGCACAATATTGACCTACATTCGTCTATCGCCCGCTGTGTATCACCCGTTTTCTCATAGCATTGGGCTATACACATACGCAACGACGCGTAGTTCCATAGGTGTGTGCAATCCATATTCTTCACAAACAGGTTGCGCGCCCGCGTAAACATCTTCAAGGCTTCTTCCTTATCGCCGCCAAACGCCGACGGAGCATAAAAATCCACATTGGCTTTCAGCGTCAACACAAACGGATCATCGGGTGCCAACTCGGCTGCACGTTTCACCAACTTAAACGACTGCAAGCCTGCGGAAAACAAACGCGATTTATTTAGCATAAAATCGTATGCGTTTACTGATGACATATACATACAATAGTACGCCTCCGATATATGCCCCTCCTTATATTCTGTCTCTACATGTCTCCGAAAAGCCGACAGATATTCATCGGCGTGCGGATCTTTTTGATCTATTGCCGTAGCCAGAAAACCATATTCATAGTTGATCAGACGCTTACGATCTTCCACAGACAATTCCTCCCATTTTGAAGTTGTCACAAAGTCTCTCCATACCGACATATCCTGTTGTAGAAACGCCTTGTATAGTTGTTCATCGGTGTATTGCGCAAAGCACAATGCCGAACAGAAAAGCAAACAAGCCAAAAGTATTGTTGTAATCATCATTGAAATAAAAAACAGACAAAACTATGCAATATACGTGCCAAAACACCGGGACACTATACAAAAGTACAAAAAAACACAACACGAAGCACAAATCGGGAGAATAGGCTACATTAACCACAGCCAAATAATAGCACTATCAAACCGCCGCCAATTGTTTTTTCTCGCGCAGAGACGACCATTTTGACAGACGGACAACCTGACCGACGACCGACGACATAGTTTCCCAACCGTTTCCACTTTTGTTACAGCCGATACTATAGTATTCTGTGGCTGATACTACAACGGACAATCTCGCCAATGCCACATGATACTTGGCATAGTCGTAGGTAGTGTAGGAGTGTATGTGCGCAAAAGCCGAAGCCTGCTGTTCATCATCCACCAACGCCAACTGATGTTTATCATTCATACGCATCCAACGCTTGGTGGCGATATTTTGAAAATAAGCACGATACTCATCGCCAAATTTACCATACTCATTATTCGTAGGTTGAGTACCATATCGTGTAAATTGTACATCTCCGGCCTTGTACACTTTCCACAAAGCATTCTCGCTCAACTCAACCTCTCCCGCTGCGTTTTTTCTCACAGATTGGGGTTTGCCATTGACATCCGCCAGAAAATAATATATGCTCTTATTATTGTCATCAGGAACACAATAGATGGATACGGTATCCCCGAACTGTACAAACACAGAGCAACATTGGTCAGCCTGCATAGTTGTTGAATACCATACAAAACTGCATAAACACAAAAGAGTAAATAATATTGGGTTATATTTCATACCCCGCATATAATACTTATGTTTCATACCCAAAACAAAAGATATAACGTTACATCTTTGTTTGTCGCACTAATTTCCATATACGCCAATGACGTACTACGATATACATCGCAGTACATAATAGCATAGGGAGTAACACATCGCCGATAGGGAGTTTTGCCTCACCGATAGCAGGACCATCGGGCTTGTTTGGGCGTCCGCCAACAGAAAATCTTTCCTGCGGAGACTCCTGCACACTCCATATACCACAAGCCGACACCTCATCTTGTACGATATAGTGTACCGCCAAAAACGACCCGGAACCATATACCTTGCATTGTCGAGACCGAGTTAAAGCAGAACCATATTGCGCAAAATCATCGTACCCGTTTGCTGACGGATACGATACAAGTCCTTCCAAAGGAGAGATGGTTGCGATATTTTCGGCATCGACATTACTCCAACATATTGAAGCATTGTCAAACATACCAAACATTTTTTCCGCCGTCTTCTTGCAAAAACTATAGTAGATATAAGATACAAAATTACAGAATAAAGAAATATTTATTTCGTTCATTTTTCCATATATATAATAAAAAATAATGTACCGAAATGAACAAAAAGATAATAATATTTCTTGCAGTGTCACCCGCATTGCTCTATGGATAGCATTATCCTTCATAGTACATATTATAACGTGAGTTCGATATAAAAAAAATAGAATAACGAGGTAGCATTAGGGTAGCATCAAAGTATAGAGAAGGTAGCATTAGGGTAGTATTAGGGTAGTATTAGGGTAGTATCAAAGTATTACGAAAGTATTCATATGTATCGGTTATGTATCGGTTATGTATCGGTTATCCTATACG
>USNU01000025.1 GCA_900556095.1 uncultured Bacteroidales bacterium
CACTCCTACGGCGCAAATAGCAATAAAGGACACTCCGAGATTGCGAAAAGCACGTGCGACTGCATTTGTACGGCAAAATCCAAATTTATTTGGCAACAATGTAATGGTATTTGAATCGTATGCCGAGTTAGATACCACAATCAGCCAAATTATGGATATGGATTATGCGCACTTGGGCAACAGAAAACAATGTGCAAAATGATATTTTGGAATCCAATATCATCTACAGAGGAGAGTGGGATAAAGCGTGGGAATTATGGAATAGCAAAGTTGATAGATTAGATACTACAAAATTCGGTTCAATCGGAAATTTGAATCAAACACTTGCAACACAGATACGTATTCCCGACACAGGGAAACCTGCCATTAGTTTGGAAGAAAGAGCAATGGACAGTTTTCTCTCTACTATGAGGAACAATTATCCACAGTATCTGCAAGAGTATGATAGTTTGGGAGAACACTATATAGAACCGCTCGGCGCATTGGGCGAAGAAGTCTTGGTTAATGAGAAAAATCTTTTCTTGGTAGGCGATGAAGTACATCGTTTCTGCAAAGACGGGTTTGTATTGTGCGCTATGAAAGACTATGAACAAATTGCCCGATACGAAACAAAAGCCGAGGTTATGGACTATGTAACGACATTGCAAAAGAACCAACAAAAGGCTCCACAAGTAACGACGGTATATTTTGATAATGACAAAGATTTTACAGAAACAAGTGGCAAATACGGAATGAATATCAGTTTCACGATAGGACAAATACATACCATATTTGGAACTGATATGCGTCATTTGGATGTAAGGATAAAGAATTACCATAAAACTACTCGCGGTTCTTGGTTAGGAATTGCGTGCAAAACGAAATTAGACTTAAGTGCCGAAACTTCTTCGACATTCAATAAATAGTACACCTTCAATGTCAGTCGCAATGGCTATATACTGAGTTCTCATCGTAGATATATAAAGACCATTAATAATCCGGGGAAATATGTGATGCTGACATCATACAACTTAAATGCAACGAACCTGCATGAACTACAAATTAAAAGAATAAATCAATAATCAAAAACAATATTTCATGAGAAATTTTAATTTAAGGCATCTTGCTCTTTGTTTCATTGTTGCCTTATGCGTGGGTTCGTGTCGTTATAATGACGATGATATAATCTATACCCATTTGTATCAGTTCAATTATTATCTGACAAATAACATAGACACAACTATCACATTTTGCTTTAATCAGTATAATCGTTCTACCGGTTTTCTCCCAAGTGAGCATACTGTAGTTCTTGCCCCTGCCACATCCGGGAAACTATATGGACTGATGGTTCAATCCGGTTTCAAAAAAACAGATAGTACAACCGTAGAACAACCCGTGATTACACCCGAAGAAGCATCCACAATAGTGCTTTGGGATCCACGGAAAGAGGATAGTACTACTACAATAACCTACCTGTTGATAGGCGACACAAAACGAGACTTTGATTTAGAATCGGACAAATTGCCATTTTACACCAAGAATTACAAGGTAGAGATCGAGCAAGACACTATATTCAATTTCTATTTTTCAATAGATTCCGCATTTGTACAAACGCTTAAATAACGAAGTTATGAAGACAATACATAAAGTTCTAATCTTGTTGTGTTCCATTGGGGTGTTGAGTTCATGCGAAGAGCCGGTGGAAAATATGAAATATACAAGGAACTATACTTATAATTATTTTGTAACCAACGGATTAAACAATGATGTCGTATTTGAATATTCTGCAATATCCAAAAGCAAGAAGTATAACCATATTAAGAAGACTTTAGTCATATCACCTTTATATTCTGTCCCAATAGATCAACAGATACAGACACGAGGCGCGGACACCAATCAGAGTATTCCTGTGCTTACGTCGGAGAATCAAGAAGAATATATTCTATATGACTACAAAAATCGTCGTAAGTACGATGACCCGTATATTTCCATTGAGACGAACGGAGTCGTATATGAGTCGTATGATTTACAGAATGCCATTCTTTTGACAAAAAATTATCGCTCGGAGACGCTTAACGACACGACATTTAATTTTTATTTCACGATAGATGAGGCGTATCTCTCTACGCTGCGCGTAGAAGAGTAAGTGAAGATCTTTTTTACAGATAACATGGCGGTCTGTCCGGCAAGGGATTGTCGGGCAGACTTTTTGCATAAAATGCTGGTATTTGTGCAAATAGCAGTATGATATTGCGCGTTTGAAAAAAATGTACTACCTTTGTAGCCCGAAAACAAACATTCCTCTTATGTTCATTATCGGTATTGCGGGCGGCACCGGCTCGGGTAAAACAACGGTGGTTAAGAAACTGACAGAACGCCTGCCTAAGGGCGAAGTGGTGGTGATTCCCCAAGACTCCTATTACAAAGACTCAAGCCATGTTCCCGTAGAAGAGCGACAGAACATCAATTTTGATCACCCCGATGCTTTCGAGTGGCCGCTACTGGCAAAGCACATTGAGATGCTCAAGCGTGGCGAAGCCATTGAGCAGCCGGTTTATGACTACCTGACTTGTACGCGCCAAAAGGAGACCATTCACATCGAACCCAAAGAGGTGATTATCGTGGAAGGTATTATGGCGCTGAGCGACAAGAAACTGCGCCAACAGATGGACCTGAAACTCTTTGTAGATGCCGATGCAGACGACCGTCTAATCCGCGTGATGCAACGCGATGTAGTCGAGCGCGGACGTACCGCCGAGGCGGTGATGGAGCGTTATCAGCGTGTACTGAAACCGATGCACGAGCAGTTTATCGAGCCGTGCAAACGCTACGCCGATCTGATTATCCCGCAAGGCGGGCATAACAAAGTGGCGATTGATACGCTGGTAAAATTTGTTAAGCAGCAACTCGCTGAGAAGAAATAACGTTTTACTCCTATAAGAGGAAGAGTAGTTCTCCGAAATGCAGTATGATTGGATTCTTTCAACTCTTTTGGACGTATCTCAAGATTGGCACATTCACGCTTGGCGGAGGCTATGCTATGATTCCGCTCATACAGCGCGAGGTGGTCGATAGGCAACATTGGATTGATGAGGAAGAGTTTCTCAATATGATTGCCTTGGCGCAAGCCGCACCCGGTATTATTGCAGTCAATTCGGCTATATTCATCGGCTGGCGTTGCGGCGGTTGGAGGGGTACGGCGGGTGCAGTACTAGGTGCCATACTGCCGTCGTTCTGTATTATTCTGGCTATAGCCATGGTTTTCCGTAATTATCAAGACAAGCCTGCAGTAGAGGCGGTATTCAAAGGTATCCGCCCGGCGGTGGTGGCACTGATTGCCGCTCCACTGCTCAAAATGGCTAAATCAGCGAAAATCACATGGGTGACAGCGGCTATTCCTGTGGCTGCTGCCTTATTGATTTGGTTAGTTGATTTATCGCCCGTATGGATTATCTTTATCACCATTGTAGCAACGCTCGCTTTTACGTGGCTACGGGAACATAAAAAGGCGGCTAAATAAGGAGAACAGATATGTTGTATTTGCAGTTATTTCTCAGTTTTGCCAAGATAGGTCTGTTCGGTTTTGGTGGCGGACTGGCTATTTTGTCGCTTATTCAGCACGAGGTGGAGACCTACGGCTGGATGTCGCAAGCCGAGTTTGTGGATATTGTGGCAATCAGTCAGGTTACTCCCGGTCCTATCGGTATCAACTGCGCCACGTATGTGGGCTATACCGCCACTGGCAGCGTGTGGGGGAGTGTGTTGGCTACGTTTGCCATTATCCTTCCGAGCCTGATTATCATGCTTACTATCTGTAAGTTATACTTTTTTCTCAGTACACGTTTCCAAACTAATCCCTATTTTCAGAACAGCCTGCGTATGCTGCGGTTTGCGGTTCTCGGACTGATTGCCGCTGCGGCTCTGGTGCTGATCAACCCCGACCCGTTCGCCCCCGACAGCCGTTCCGCTTCGTTTATCGGTTTAGATAGTTGGGTATTCTTCGGTGTGGTATTTTTCTTAACTATTTTGCCGCAGTTGGTTGCTCCGCTGACTAAGAAATACCTATGGTGTCAGAAAATGGTCAATTTTATTTCTCACCCCATTTTGCTCATTATTCTCGCCGGCATAGCAGGTTATTTTATCTATTAGCCCGCTTTTGTATGTAGTGCGGATAGCAGATGAGTGCTGTCAGCACGAATAGGATACTGAGAATACCCAGCCAAAGAGTAGAAGAAATGCCGATGGAATCGATAGAATCCGGGTCTAAAGCATAGTTGTAGGTAATGTAATAGGAGAATACGGCAACGGCATTGTTGGTAAAGTGCATCAGTATCGGTACCCACAGACTCCCTGTCCACGCCAGCATATAGCCGAACATTGCCCCCATCAGCATACGAGGTACAAAACCATAGAATTGGAAATGAACAAACGAGAAAACAATAGCGGTTGTCCAAATACCGATTTTTGTGCGCACAGCAAGAGACTTTGATTTTTGGAAAACACCGTTGGAATCGGGCGAATTGGCAAAAAACGATTGCATTGTGCCGCGGAACGTTAATTCTTCGGATATTGCGGGCAAAAGTGCCATCAGACCGAAGTTAATCAGCAATTCCCTGGTAGTATTCACTTGTAGAAATTGTTCGGTCAGTTGGTTTGCCGCATCTTCTTGGTCGCGCATCAGGGCTTCGAGAGGTTCGAGAAAGGTTGGTAGAGTAAGTTGTTGATTCAGGTAACTGAGTAGGTTAATACCAGGTATAGCACAGAGCATCAGCACGACGGCAAAAAGTGCGGTCTGCCACCTCATACCTTTATCGAGGTGTAACCATTGCAGCGGTTTCCCGCAGCAAAACAACGTCATAAGCAACGGTGGGAGGAAGAATAATGCCAAGGTTTGGAACAATTGCAACCATTTAAGGGATGTAATAGAGGTGCGGTCGGGGAATAATGTCCATATACCGATTGCCAAAAGCGTAAGCACACCCATCAGGGAAAGCCACACAATAAGGCGAATAAGGGTGGAAGTATTCTGTCTATTCATTTTCTATTGTATATTCTGTCTATTTTTTAGGTACATTCTATTGGCAAAGATCTATGCAGTTGCCCTCTCTTGCCGTATTGTTGCCGTAATTGCAAGGTAACGGATACAAATTGCATACGCTGAATAATCAGAGCGGATCCACATCTGGGAGAATGATGGTACCTTTGCAGTCCGGGAGAGTGAGTGTATAGTGTATCTGCTCCATCAGAAGCGATTTGGCACGCACGATGTTGGCTGTAGTCTCAATACGCAAACGTATCTCCCGAATATATTGGTTTTGCACACGTGCAACAGAAGGAATGATCACACCGCTGACACGATTGCCGAACACCTGCTGCAAGCGGTTTTGCAATGTAGCCGAAGCGTTTTCCAAACGATGCAAATCATGATGGCGTAGTGTCAGCGTAATAAGCCGTTGAAAGGGTGGATAATTGAATATTCTACGCTCTGTAGATTGGGAGTTAAACAGACTTTGATAATCGTGGTGTAGAACGTATCCCAATACGGGATTATCCGGTTCAAATGTTTGGATGATTACTTCGCCTTGCTGACCTTTTCGTCCTGCACGTCCTGCTACCTGCTCCAACATTTGATATGCCTGCTCATAACTGCGAAAATTAGGTTGATTGAGCAACTGATCAGCATTTAAGACGGCCACAAGCGACACATCATCGAAATGTAACCCCTTACTTACCATTTGTGTGCCAATAAGTATGTCTACTTCGTGGCGCGAAAAGGCATTGATAATATCTTGGTAAGCAGTCTTATTGCGTGTGGTATCCAGATCCATACGCAAAATCTTTGCTTCAGGAAAGAGTGTGGCTACCTCATCTTCCAAACGTTCTGTTCCAAACCCCCTTATACGCATTTCCCCACCACAGGCGGGGCAACGTTGTGGAATAGGAATGGAGTAGCCGCAATAGTGGCACACCAAGCGTGAGGTAAGTTTATGGTAAGTAAGCGGCACATCGCAGTTGACGCAACGCGGGGGCTTTCCGCAGGCGACACATTGCAACATAGGTGCATAGCCGCGGCGGTTCTGAAAGAGAATAACTTGTTTATCGCGGGACAATTCCTCGCGTATTCGATCTACCAATGGGTCAGAGAAATGTCCATACATCTCTTTGCGATGATACTGGCGTTTTAGATCAATAAGGGTTATTCGGGGTAGTTGAATACTGGCATACCGTTCGGAAAGAGAGACCAACCCGTATTTTCCGATAGTGGTATTATAGTATGAATCCACTGAGGGAGTTGCTGAACCGAGTAATACTTTGGCATTCGTTTTATGTGCCAGCACGATGGCTGCCGAGCGGGCATGATAACGCGGAGCAGGTTCGGATTGTTTGTAAGACGATTCGTGCTCCTCGTCCACAATAACTAAACCGAGGTTTTGAAAAGGAAGAAATATCGCAGAGCGTGCCCCGATAACGAGATAAGGTTTCTTTGCCTGACGGATAGAATGGTATATCTCCACTCGTTCTGCATCAGAGAAACGCGAATGATAGACGAGCAAACTATTGCCAAATACAAGGCGTAGGCGATCAGTAAGTTGTGTCGTAAGGGCAATTTCAGGAACGAGATACAGCACATTCCTGCCTTGCTCAAGTTGCTCTTGTATGAGACGGATATAGATTTCTGTTTTTCCGGAAGAGGTAACTCCGTGGAGCAAACAAACTTCGTGCGACTGCCATATATGATGTATCTCGTTTGCGGCTTTCTGTTGAGCAGGAGATAATGGGTGCGCTGGCTCGATAACACCAGTATAGGATGCGATACGGCTTACATTGCGCTCACATTCATCAAAGATTTTGCGTTCTATTAAGGCACGCACGATGGCGGTAGATTCTCCCGATTCTTCTATCAGTATACGTTTCTCTACAAAAGGCGATGTGGCAGAGAGACGCAGATAAGTCTCTAATACATGTAACTGCTTAGGCGCACGGTGAAGGAGCAGGCGTATTTGTTCTATGTTCACTGCAGGATGTAACGATAGGTAAGTGGCAGTACGGGCCGTATAGTTGTCATCAATTATACCGGCAGGCAGTGCGGCTGCCAATACTTCTCCGAGAGTACAGAGGTAATAACCGGCTATCCATTGCCACAGGAAAATTTGGTCTTGGGTAACAATAGGTGTTTCGTCCAAGACACAAAGTATATCTCGCAGTTGGATACTCTCTTTAATAGAGTCGGTATGATTTCCTAATACAACACCTGTCAGCGACTTGTGTCCGAGTGGCACCAAAACACGCATGCCCGCAGAGGGGCATGATATAGAATCAGGTACGCTGTATGTATATACATCACTGATTGCCAAGGGCAGTATGACATCTATTGTTGTCGTTGGTCTCTTTCAATTTGTCATTAAGGCTTGCGTAAAATGTCAATTATCTTTGGATGAGATTATTGTTCCCTATGCTCGCTGGCTGTGGCTTTTTCATAGCACGCGCGGCAGAGAGGTTCATAAGAATCGGTTTCACCCAGCAAGACACGTTTGTCAGAAGATACAAGGCGGTGGCTCACATACGCCAAATCACCACAATGGACGCAGATAGCGTGGGTCTTATATACATCATCGGCAATCGCCATAAGGGCAGGCATTGGCCCGAAGGGTACGCCTTTGAAATCCATATCCAAACCTGCAACAATCACACGTATGCCGCGCGTTGCCAATTGGTTGCACACATCTACAATACCCATATCAAAAAATTGTGCCTCATCAATCCCCACCACATCAATGTCATCGGCAAGAAGTAAGATATTCTGACTTGAATCTACAGGAGTTGATGGTATTATGTTGTGGTCATGGCTTACCACGTCTTCCTCTGAGTAGCGTACATCAATAGAAGGCTTAAAGATCTCCACCTTCTGTTTGGCGAACTTTGCCCGTTTCATGCGGCGGATTAGTTCCTCAGTCTTGCCAGAGAACATACTGCCGCATACCACTTCTACACTGCCGCGACGCTGTGTAGGACCTTTAATATCTCTTTCCGAAAACATTGTATTATAGTTGATTGTTAGTTATTCAAATGTATATCTATTGCCATCATCTGAATGGTTGTACGATTGTTAAAGGCGTTTTCCTCCAAGTGGTAACATATATCTGCGCTATTGCCGTTTTGTAGGTAGGAGGCTTTCTCGCCTTGCCCGAAAGCAATACCTGTAATGGCCGCTGTGCGGTCGGTTACATCTAAGTGCAGGTGTAATCCTTGTTGTCCTACGCGACGTGTACCATGGTTGTTAATTAGGTTACGTGTAACGAAAGTCGGGCGCGGATTACCTGGACCGAAAGGCTCCAAATGGCACAGGATATTAAAGAACTGCGGTGTGATATCCTCTAATTGTATCTCTGCTTCAATGTTGATAGCAGGTTGCATCTGCTCAGGAGTAATATGGGTTGCTACGTATTCCTCGAAATGCTGCCTAAAGGCAGGTAGATTTTCTTCAGGCATACTCAGTCCAGCAGCAAATCTATGCCCACCGAAATTGGTAAGCAGGTTTCGACATGAGTCAATAGCCGCATAGATATCAAAGTCGCTTACAGAACGTGCCGAACCGGATATTATGCCATTCTCAGCGGCAGTCAGTACGATGGTCGGACGGTAATATTGTTCTGTCAGTCGAGAAGCCGCAATACCGACTACTCCCTTGTGCCAAGTAGGTGAAAAGACTACTGTTGTATACTTTTGGGCGTTTTCGGGGGCGGAGGATAGCATTTGTAGAGCTTCTTCGGTAGTTTTGTTGTCATAGTCCTTGCGCTCGGAGTTATAGGTATTAATGCTTTGGGCCTGTTTTTGTGCAAAAGCAAGGTCGTCTGTAATAAGTAGACGTACTGCTTCTTCACCCGATTGGATCCGTCCGCACGCATTAATACGTGGACCAATCTTATAGACGAGGTCGGATATATTGATCATCTTGTTGGCAATGCCAGCCACTTGCATAATTGCATATACACCTATTGGCGGGCGTTTGTTCAATTGCTTCAAACCATAATAAGCCAATATCCTATTTTCGCCAGTGATAGGTACAATATCAGAGGCTATTGACATCGCTAACAAAGGAAGTAATGCATAGGCTTTCTCGTCTGAAATATGGTGTTTATGCATATATGCTTGTACTAACTTAAATCCAACTCCGCAGCCGCTCAATTCCTTGTATGGATAATCGCAGTCGTTGCGTTTCATATTTAGCACTGCCACTGCCTTTGGCAAACCATCTCCTGGTGTATGGTGGTCGCAGATGATAAAGTCAATACCTCTTGCTTGAGCATATTCCACTTTATCTATTGCTTTGATACCGCAGTCGAGAGCAATAATAAGTGTGCAGTTGTCTGCTAGTGCAGTATCAATACCTTTGAATGAGATGCCATACCCTTCAATGTAGCGGTCGGGGATATAGAAAGTTAGGTTGTCGGTTTGGGTGCGTAGGAACGTGTACATCAGTGCTACTGCCGTTGTGCCATCCACATCGTAGTCTCCATAGACCATGATTCGTTCGTGTTCCGCAATTGCTTTCGAGAGTCGTTCTACGGCTTTATCCATATCACGCATTAGGAATGGGTCGTGCAGTTGTGAAAGCGACGGACGTACAAACGCACGTGCTTCATCTGCTGTAGATATACCCCTGTCAATCAGTAATTGTGCAGAGAGTGGACTGATATTCAGTTCACAGGATAGCGACTTGCAGAGTTTTTTTTGTTCCTCATCAAGTGTATGTATGTTCCAATGCGGTGTCATTTACCAATTTACAAATTGAAATTTGTCTGCGTCCAGCCATAGAGGAAGCACTTTTCGATAGTGGCGAAGTTGCTCTATGTCAAAGTCTGCAATCTTCGTTCCTTCTTCATCGTCCTCGAATCGTACTATCGGCTGCAAGCGGGTATCGTAGGCTACAGAATGACCATTGTAGTGCAGACCGAGTCCGTCATCGCCAACAATATTAACTCCGCATACATAGCATTGGTTTTCTGTGGCTCTAGCGGGTAATAAGGCATCCCAATACTGAATACGTATCTGTGGCCAGTTGGCGACCACAAGCAATATATCGTAGTCGTGCCCCGTAGTATTGCGTGCCCAAACTGGGAAACGCAGATCGTAACACACTAGTAGACGAAACGTTGTCCCCTTATATTCCACTACTTCCATACTCTCTCCAGACGAGAAAAACGCAGCTTCGCCGCCATGGGCATATAGGTGTTTTTTGTCGATGAATACGGGCTTTTTCTGAGGCCGGATGAAGAAACCTCGATTATATAATCGTCCCTTCTTGCCGCATATAAACGACCCTGCTATAGCCAAATTATATAGATCGGCACATGCTTGCAATCGGGTCATTGTTTCGCCGTCTGCAGGTTCTGCCAAGTCGGGACGATCTGTGCAAAATCCGGTAGTAAACATCTCCGGCAAAAGAGCCACGTCGGATCGGTGAGCCAACGCGGCAAGACGCTGCTCGGCCAGGTACAGATTGGTCTGCTTATCTGCCCAAGCAATAGGATATTGTAAGAGCGCGACTTTCACTATTTCTTTTTACCACTTTCTACGGGCTTGCCGATGGCCTCGCGCATAGTGGTGTCGGCTTGTATATTTTGCATACGATAATAGTCCATAATGCCAAGGTTTCCATTACGGAATGCTTCTGCCATAGCTTGCGGCACAAGGGCTTCTGCTTCAATTACTTTTGCACGCGCTTCTTGTGCTTTGGCTTTCATCTCTTGCTCGTTGGCAATCGCCATAG
>USNU01000026.1 GCA_900556095.1 uncultured Bacteroidales bacterium
TATCCATTCGCCTTCCACGGCTTGGAAGGGCATACCGACCGGCATATACGTCTTTCCGTCGCGCGACAGATAAAAACGCCCCTCTTGCGTAGCGGTCACCTCTACGCGAAGCCATACCCAGTTGCTGTCAGCGGGCGCATCAAGCATAAAGCACTTGCGCCCTGCTACTATCAATCCCGCACGCTCATATTGTGCCGTCTTTTTGTTGGGCGTAAAACGCACTTTGGCAGTAGCCGTAAATGTACGCTCGGCAGGTATCTTCTGCAGGAACAGATTCGGCGCAACGGATATACTGTCCGCAGGATAGGAGAACAGACGCAAAAGCGACTGCGAAGCATTGCAGAACGCATACTGCGGACGATAATTGCCCGACCATTGCCAACTAAGTGAAAACGTATTGCTGTCAAAATCATCACGCCAAGCCGGAGCAATACCCGACTCGGTTTGCACAGACGTTTGCTTTTCCTTCAACAGATTACATTCGCGTACGGGTTCACCATTATTACCCATTACAGGCCAGTCGTTTACCCAACACATAGGTTGCAAATGAACGATACGCCCGGCAACGCCCACATCCTGAAAATGGAAGAACCAGTCGGTGAATGTACCGAGATCAGTAGGTATCGGTTCTGAGGTAACCCATGCGCCCTGATGCGGTGCGTTTATGTCGGTTAGACCTTGCTCCAATACCCGTTTGGCTTCATAGGGACCATACGGTGATCGACTGCGCATTACTAATTGCCATCCCGTGGAGACGCCTCCTGCTGGGCAAAAAATATAGTAATAATTGTTGCGCTTGTAGAATTTCGGTCCTTCGCAAGTTGGGTTGTCGGGGTGTCCGTCAAAGACGAGGCGGCTCTCCGTAAGCACAGAAAGCCCATCAGACGACAATTCGCAAACCGCCAGCGCACTCTTGAAACCGGCACGGCTTCCCGCAAAAGCATGAACGAGATAGACACGCCCATCATTGCCCCACAGAGGACAAGGGTCTATCAAACCTTTGCCATGCTTAACCAAGACGGCTTGTTCCCAACGACAAGGTAGTGTAGCGGTTTCCTCCGAGCGGACGCAATAGATTCCACGGTCGGGGTCACCATAATAGATATAGAAACGCCCGTTGTGGTAGCGGATACTCGGAGCCCACACACCACCACCGTATTGCGGGGTAATCTCATCTTCCGTACCCGGCACATAGTCGGGCAGCGCCGCATCTATGAGATTCCAATGGATTAGGTCCGCAGAATGAAGTATCTGCAAACCTGGTATACAGTTGAACGATGACGAGGTCATATAGTAGCCATTGCCTGCACGGCACACATCGGGGTCGGAGTAGTCGTAAGGCAGAATGGGGTTGGTGTATGCCCATACGCCTGCGCAGAAACACAATGCTACACACAGAGATAAAAAACGCCATTTCATGGGTTATCCAAAATGTACAATACGTGAGGCTTCTGTGTAAGAAGAAAATGTGGCTTCGGCATCTGCCATATAGTAGATAGCCATCTTATCACCGGTCTCGTCGTACCCCATATCTCGCAGTTCTGGCATTTGCTCAAGGAAAGCGTGTTTGGCTTCGTAGGACTCGTCGGCTACTAATCGGCAGGCAACACGCACCCAACGGCTTTCGTTGTCAAAGGCACAAATCTCCACCTGCGGGTGAGCGTCTATCTGATGGCTAACGGGTTTATAATGAGCCGTTTCGATGTAGAGTTTGCCATCATATACAGCATACGAACCAAACGGACGCACACGGGGCTGCTCCCCATCCATAGTGGCAAGATAATATGTGCCACAGGCTTTCAAAAATTCAAATACTTCTTGCATATTATTTATTACCTTTAATAATTATCCAAATAATAATCGGGGCTCCAAAGAGGGCACTGACGGTAGAGATAGGCAACGGGTAGGTAAAGAGCGAGCAAAGCAAGTCGCACACAAGGAGCATATCGGCTCCGATAAGAGCGGAAGCGGGCAACGTGGTGCGATGGTTCGAGGTGCGGAAAATACCTCGTGCAATATGTGGTACTGCGACACCGATGAAGGCTACAGGTCCACAGAATGCCGTGATACCACCAGCCAGCAACCCTGTCGAAAGGACAATCAGCATGCGTGTTTGCTCAATGTGTATGCCCAATCCGCGGGCATAATCTTCGCCCATCAACAGCCCGTTAAGCGGTTTCATCAGGGCAAGACACAGCGCCATACCGACCAACCAAACAGGCATAAGCCATAGCATATCTTCCCAACCGACACTGCTTAAACTGCCAAGGGTCCAAACGATAAATAGTTTGAGTGCATCGGGATTGGCAAAATTTTGCAAAAGATTGACCAACGCACCCGCTATTGAACCTAACATCATACCTACAATGAGCAGACTGACATTGCTTTTTACTCGCCGGGCAACCAGCATCACAAGCAGCAAAACCACCGTACTGCCCACTATAGCGGCCAATACTGTAGAAAATCGCCCTGCTGCGCTCACTCCGGCAAACGTGGCACAGAGGGTGGCAAGTGCCACGCCCAGACTCGCACCGGAGGAAACACCGAGGGTGTAAGGACCAGCCAACGGATTGCGAAAAAGTGTCTGCATCATCAGTCCGGACACAGACAATGCCGCACCCGCCATAATGGCCGTTAGGGCTTTTGGAAAGCGGATATTAAACAAAATTTGCTGCTCGATGGAGAGAGTACCATCGAATCCATTCAAGCATAGCAGCGGGTTAAGCCTTATGGAGCCGCAACACAAATCTACTACCAACAGAATGATCAACAAAACGACCAATCCGACAAATATGTATGTTTGCTTACGCATACTAACTTTCCAAAACAGCGTACAAAGGTACATATAAAATCTGACATGTGCAACGTATTCTGATTCTCCCAATGGATATACATACCAAATATGCACAATAATCTGCACACTTTTTCTCGCGCTGTTCCTACCAAAGGTACAATTATTCTATCTCCATTGGGCTTCCGTTTGCTCACAAACTGACAAGCATAGGTTAAACTTAGGTGATTCATAGGTGATTTAACTATCAATCTCGGGCGTTTACCGGCATTTCCACTTGTCAGTAGGCAGCCCATACACCTCCCGCGCCCAACACCTTATTAATGCCCCACTCTTTCCCCTATGTCTTCATAATTCATAATTCATAATTAGTCCACCTCTTGCGCATATCAGATTTTTTTGCGACATTTGCACTCTGTTTGCATTAATCATTTACGATGATTGCATACAACATTACACGCAAAAGAATATTCACACAAGATGGAATCGCTTTTAGGAAAAACAGTATCAGAATTGCAAGAGATAGCGCAAAGCGTTGGTTTACAAAAGTTTACAGGCAAGCAACTTGCAGAGTGGCTGTATGTCCGCCGCGCAACTTCTTTCGATGAGATGACCAATATCTCTGTGCGCGGACGTGAGGCATTGCAAGCCCGTTACACTATCGGCAGACATGCTCCGGTGGCACACGCCGAGTCGGAAGACGGAACAAAAAAGTATCTGTTTCAGGTAGGCGAACAATATATCGAGTCGGTGTATATTCCCGATGGCGACCGCGCTACCCTCTGTGTCTCCACGCAGATGGGCTGCAAGATGGGCTGTCGTTTTTGCATGACGGGCACATTGGGATTTCACGGGCAACTGACTGCTGCTGAGATACTTAACCAAATTCTCTATTTCCCATTAACCTCCGATAATCCCAAGCAGGTCCAATCGCAAAAAGCAGACGACAGAGTCCCGTTGACCAATATCGTGTACATGGGAGAGGGCGAACCTATGGACAATATCGACCATGTCTTGCGTTCGCTGGAGGTGATGAGTGCAACGTGGGGGTGTGCATGGTCGCCGCACCGTATCACAGTGTCTTCGGTGGGAGTCATACCCGGACTGAAACGGTTCCTTGATGAGAACGAATGTCATCTGGCTATCTCGTTGCACAACCCGTTTAGCATTGAGCGTCAGCAAGTTATGCCGGCAGAGAGGCTTTACCGTTTGAGCAATGTGGTGGCATTGCTCAAACAATATGATTGGGACCATCAACGCCGTGTCAGTTTTGAGTATATCTGTTGGGCGGGTGTAAACGACACCCCCAAGCACGCCAAAGAACTGCTCCGGCTCTTGCGCGGACTCAATTGCCGTATCAACCTGATTCGATTCCATCCTGGAGCAGAAGAACTTCGCAATCAAAAAGGGCAATCTTCCACTCATTCGGATGCTCCTGCTACCACTTCTGCAAGTGATACGCCATCGCCACATTTTCCTCCAAGCGACGACAAACAGATGGAATGGTTCCGCGACTACCTTACTCAAAACGGAATCACCACCACTATCCGCCGTTCTCGTGGTGAAGACATTCTCGCCGCCTGCGGAATGCTTGTCAACGCCCTGCAAAAATCCTAACCCACCTATCACTACAAGTCGAGAGCATTTTATTGAGAAAGACGGTGAAACTGGTAAATCCCAAAGCACCTCAATCAACGAACTATTGTGCTATAAAAAACGCGAAAAGTCGATTTCACGACTTCTCGCGAGGTATTGGTCTTTTTGGGGATCCTGTGTTTAGAGTTGATGAAACACAAGCATACACCAGTCGCCAGTGGTATGGGCGGCAGTGTGGGTTAGTCCGGCAGAGGCAGCGGCGGAGATGAGGGCGGGGCAATCATCTGCATAGAAACCACTCAACCAAAGACTACCACCAGCGTTGAGATATTGGGCATACAAGGGCATTTGCGCAAGGAGGATGTTGCGATGGATATTTGCCATAATCAGGTCGTAATGCCCCGCGGGAGGAGTATCACCAAGACGCGATTCTATCTGCACACCATTGAGGAGGGCATTTTCCTGCGTGTTGAGAACACTCTTGTCATCTATATCCACTGCCAACACATGTGCTGCACCTTGTAGGGCGGCAAAAATCCCCAATACACCTGTGCCGCAACCATTATCAAGAACGGATTTGCCGGTGAGGTCGGTCTGCAAAAGGGCATCAATCATCATGCTTGTCGTCTCGTGATGCCCTGCACCGAAAGCACAATGAGGTATGATTCTGACTCCTAATGGCAATTCCTCCATCGGGTGTTCCGCTTCCCACGTGGCGTTCCAATTCTCGTCGGGACAATCCTCCAAAGAAAGGAGTTGCACTCCATCTGTTACTGCAATAAGTTGCTGCAAATCAGCACGATGCGCGTCTAATAGGTCGGTTTGGATATACGCATCCGAACCATCTAAAGTATCAAAACCGAGGTCGAAAAGCGACTGGGTAAAGACCTCCTCCTGCCACGATTCGGCAAAGGAAAATGCAAAATGTGCTACAGAGTATTTCATATCGGGACCGCTGCGTTTGAGAAATCAGACTCTCGTTGGGGTCAGTTCCAACCGTTGTAGTGGATGTTGGAGGTAGTGTATTTGTGCTTTACGGCAGGAGTCTCTGCAGGGTAGCCGACGGGGACAATGCACAGAGGTACAATATGTTCCGGCAAATTGAGCAGGCTTTGCAATTGTGCTACACGCTCCGCCGAAGGGTGTACTCCCGTCCAGACTGCACCCAATCCCATTGCGTGAGCAGCGAGAAGCAGGTTTTCGGTAGCCGCCGACACATCGTTAATCCAGAACTCCGGCAGGTCAGGAATGGCCTTGGTGAGGTCGCCACATGGCACAAAAGCACAAGCGGGATTATTCTGGCAGCGGGAGTTAGGCATCTCATTTCCAATACGTTGCAAGAGCGCGGTGTCGGTAATGACGATAAATGCCCAAGGCTGTTTGTTGATAGCCGACGGGGCAGCCATTGCGCATTGCAAGAGGGTGTCAATCTGCTGTTGCGAGATAGGTTCGCCTGTGAACTGACGCACCGATACGCGGGTGAGAATGTTGTCGATAGGAGTTTGCATAGTGGTTGTTTGTTGAGTTGGAGTGCAACTGATGAGTGCCATGCTCACGAGTGCAAAAAAGAATAGTTTTTTCATATATTTGAGATGTTAGATCGCTTTGCTGTTGGAGGTTAGACCGCCCCTGCTGTTAGAGGTCAGACAAACAATTTCAGTGCGGTGCCGACCACGTAGTTGCTGCCGCCGATGAAGATTATATCTTGCTGATTAGCAATACTTTGTACCATACGTAAAGCCTCCTCAATATCGGGGATAGCCTGTGCCGCAGTGTCTTCCGGGTGTATCTTCTGCCAGCGTTGCAGCATTTCAACGGCAGGGATGGCACGGTGGGTATCGGGTTGCACAAAATAGTATTGAACACGATAGTTGATACCATCAATGGTGTGCGTGGCTGGCAGAAGGCGCATAACCACCTCTACATCTTTATCAGAAACCATACCAAACAGCATGTAGAGGGTGGATTTTTTTTGCTTTTGCAGTTCATTCAACTGCTTTGCCACATAGTGCAGTCCGTGTGAGTTATGCCCTGTATCACAGATAGTTAGAGGTTCGCGTGCCACTATTTCCCATCGTCCGCGCAAACCGGTGAGTGTGCATACTTCGGCAAAACCACGGCGGATAGCCTCAGCGGAGATTTTGCCGCCTATCGGAGTATAGTTTTGCAAAACACGGAGAGCCACGTAAGCAGTCTGTTGATTCTTGTCCTGATATATGCCATGCAACTGACAATCAGGCACTTCTCTCATTCGGCAACGACGCAAATATCCACACTGGTCAGCAAACCATAGCCGGCAATCGGTGGTTTCCAATCCCTCGCCGAGTATATGACATTCATCTGCTTTTTGCAAAAAGACGGGTGCTGTCTGCGGGTCGGTTTCGCCCACCACGCAAGGCACATCGGGTTTGATGATTCCCGCTTTCTCATACGCAATCTTCGGCAATGTGTCGCCCAAGAACTCGGTATGGTCAAGACCGATATTGGTGATAACGGAGAGCATGGGTGTGATGATATTGGTGGAGTCGAGCCGCCCGCCGAGTCCTACTTCCACCACCGCTACATCTACCTGCATATCAGCGAAATAGGCAAATGCCATAGCCATAGTGGTCTCAAAAAAGGAGGGGCGTATCTCTTCCAGAAAGTCTTTGTTTTCGTCCACAAAGCGCACCACATATTCCTCCGAAACCATCTGCCCATTGAGGCGAATACGTTCTCGGAAATCCACCAAGTGCGGACTGGTATATAGCCCCACGCGCAACCCAGAAGCCTGCAACGAAGCGGCGATAAGGTGCGATGTACTACCCTTTCCGTTGGTACCTGCGATATGCACCGACCGAAACTTACGATAAGGGTTTCCGAGATGTTCCATCAGACTGTATGTATTGTCCAACCCTGGTTTGTACGCCGCCCCGCCCACCAAATGAAACGCAGGTTGCGAGGCGTAGAGATATTCAAGTGTTTGTTGATATGTCATTTTTTATAAAAATAAAATCGGTAAACTTTGTCTATCCTCCTGATATCCTCCTGACATCCACCTTACTTTTACTTATACTATTCTAAAAGCATCTTATAACAAATTCGATATCCAAAAAGGTGATTTATTGCTACTCGGTGTGGATAGTAAGTACATTATCCATTTCTTTCATTTTCAACCACTTATAGAAATCGGGCGTAATGTGTACCCGTGTCGATTTGGAGGTAAGCATGATACGATTGTTGTGGAGTGTGTCTTGCACCTGTACGCACAAACGCGACTTGCCCTTGTTCGATTCGCATTGTGCCACCAATTCGTCTATCAACTCCTGTGTAACATTTTCTAACGGAATAGCGAGACAGATTGACGACATATAGGTATCCTGCACATCTTTGAGCAACTCCACTTTTTGTATTGCGAACTCAAATTCTGCCTCGTCATCGTTCTTTTCGTGAAACCAACGCATACCTGTGCCTCGCTGCTGGATAATGCCTGTAACATACACATACAAGTTCGGTTTGAGCAATGCGCTGTTCTTGGTGTAAGCATCACCGAATAGTACCATCTTGAAACTCCCCGAGTAATCTTCTATTGTGTATCGTCCGTACGGATTATTTTTTTTGGATACTGCTTCTTCTGCCGATGTAACGATACCGCCGAAACGGACAGGCTGGTTCTTATATTTCTGAAAAAACTCTTTCGGGTTCTGTGTCTTTGGGGCTTCCCCTTCTGTCTCCTCGTTGGAGTTGTCTGCTTGTGCCATAGCCGTTTTGCGGCTATCGGGGGTGCGCCAAGCGTCGAACTGTGTCAATTGTTCGGTAGTGATGTTGCACATCTCTTTTACCTCAAATTCGTACTCGTCCAGAGGGTGCGCGGAGAGAAAAATACCGATGAGCGATTTTTCTATATTGAGCCGCTCGATAGCCGACCATTTCTGTACCTGCGGCAATTCCGGGTGTTGTATATCCACCCCCGCATCGCCCAAATCGCCAAAGAGTGAGTTTTGCTGTTGTTGTCTGTCCTGCTGGTACATATTTCCATAGCGCATCAGGGTTTCCAAGACGTTCTCACCGCGGCTGTTTGTAGCAAGTATCTGCTCGCGATAGAGTCCATCGAAACAATCGAAAGCCCCTGCAAGTGCCAGGTTCTCAACGGTTTTTCGGTTGCAAGCCGAGAGGTTTACGCGCTCCATAAAATCGAAGATATCCTTGTATTTGCCGTTTTTTGTGCGTTCATTGATAATTGCTTCCACAGCCCCTTCGCCGACGCCTTTGATGCCGCCTAAGCCAAAACGAATGTTGCCCTTGCTATTGACGGTGAAGTTCAGTTCGGACTCGTTCACATCCGGCTCCAACACCTGAATCTTCATCGCCTTGCACTCGTCCATAAATTTCGTAACCTCCTTGATGTCATCTTTTGACACGGTCAGGTTGGCTGCCATAAACTCGGCAGGATAGTGTGCTTTGAGGTAAGCGGTCTGGTATGCTACCCACGAATAGCAGGCAGCGTGCGATTTGTTGAACGCATAGGAGGCAAATTTCTCCCAGTCCTTCCAAATTTTATCCAGCACTTTTTCGTCATGCCCATTGGCTTTTCCGCCTGCCATAAACTTGCCCTTCAGTTCTTGCAGGATAGCCATCTGTTTCTTACCCATCGCCTTGCGGAGTTTGTCGCTTTCGCCGCGTGTGAAGTTCGCCAACAAGCGCGACAAAAGCATGACCTGCTCCTGATAGACCGTAACGCCGTAGGTGTCCTTCAGATATTTCTCCATAATCGGGATATCGTAGGTAACGGGTTCCAAGCCCTGCTTGCGCCTGATAAACTGCGGGATATAGTCCATAGGTCCCGGTCGGTAGAGGGCGTTCATGGCGATGATGTCGCCGATGACGGTCGGTTTCAGTTCCCTCATATATTTGCGCATACCGGCAGACTCAAACTGGAACACACCTGTCGTGCGTCCCTCTTGGAAGAGTTTGTAGGTATCGGGGTCTTCTATCGATATATGGTCGATGTCCACATCAATACCGTGTACTTTTTTGATATTTTTGAGACACTCCTTGATGATGGTCAGGGTTATCAATCCGAGGAAGTCCATCTTGATGAGTCCCACGCTCTCTATCACGTGCCCGTCGTATTCCGTTACGAGCACACGCCGTTTGGTGTCCTTGTCCTCCACGCTCGACAGGGGGGCGAACTTCGTCAAGTCGTCCGCACCGATAATCACACCGCAGGCGTGGATACCCACTTGCCGTATGGTATCCTCGAGCTGCAAGGCATAGTTGAGCATACTGCGTATCTCGGGGTCGCCCGATTCGTATTCGCGTTTCAGTTCGTCCACATACTTGTAGCAGTTCTTCAGGTTCACCTTCGGCGACTTGCCTTTCTCGTCCTTGATATTGTCGGGGAAACCGCGGTCGGGGATATACGATTTCAGTTCGTTCACTTTCTGGAGCGGCACACGCTGCACGCGTCCCACATCGGCAATCGCCGACTTGGTTGCCATCTTGCCGTAGGTGATGATATGCGCCACGTGTGTCTCGCCGTATTTGCGGCTCACCCAGTCCAGCACCTTGCCGCGCCCCGCATCGTCGAAGTCGGTATCAATATCGGGCAGCGAGATACGGTCTGGGTTGAGGAAACGCTCAAACAGCAGGTCGTACTTCAGAGGGTCGATCTTGGTGATTCCCAGGCAATATGCCACTACGGAACCTGCCGCTGATCCACGGCCCGGACCCACCATTACGCCCAGCTCTTCGCGTGCCGCCCTGATGAAGTCGGACACGATGAGGAAGTAGCCCGGGAAACCCATGGTCTTCATCACGTGGAGCTCGAAGTTCACGTGCTCATCCACATTCTCGGGCAGCGGATCGCCATAAAGCTTCCTGGCTCCCTCGTAGGCGAGGTGGCGCAGGTATTCTGCCTCAAACTTGATGCGGTATATCTTGTCGTAGCCGCCCAGACGGTCGATTACCTTCTGACCTTCCTCGGGCGGCAGCTGGTTCTCTCCATTCTCATCAGTGGTAAACTCCCTATAGAGGTCTTCTTCCGACACCTTCTGGCGCAACTGCTCCTCGGTACCGAAACTCTCCGGAATGGGGAAGAACGGCATGATAGGACCATGGTCGATGCTGTAGATTTCCACCTTATCCAATACTTCGAGGGTATTCGAGAGCGCTTCGGGCACATCAGCGAACACTTCGTTCATTTCCTCGCGGGTCTTGAACCACTCCTGCTTGGAGTAGCGCATGCGGTTAGGATCGTCCAGGTCCTTGCCGGTGGCGATGCAGAGCAGATGGTCGTGCGCCTCGGCAGTCTCCTTGTCCTCGAAGTGGCAGTCGTTGGTGCATACGAGCTTGATGCCGTATT
>USNU01000027.1 GCA_900556095.1 uncultured Bacteroidales bacterium
CCTGCGACAGCACATGGTGCAGAAACATTGACGCCGCTTCCTGCACATAGTAACAGCCCGCATGGAAAAGCGGGTCGAGCGTAAACTGCGGGCGGACGGAGAGATAGTAGCCATCCAGATGCCACGGCACCTCCTCGGTGTCGCAATCAAAGGTCAATACATCCATCTTGCTATTGAGCCGAATACTCGTTGGAGACTCTGTTTCCAAGGCACGGAACAAATCGTCTGCCTCCGCCCCCAACTGCTGACGCATACTATCTATAAAATCAATTGGCAACATACGCTTTTCTCCCAAATTAAATCAACGCACAAAGGTACTATTTTTTTTGTATATACACAAGAAATAGAGCACTAACATTTCCATGAGGCAATAGTCTTTTGCCGTAAAATAGTGGTTCAAAAGCCATATACAAGTGCCGCGCAACAAGAATGGCACTATCTTTGTACTACATTCTGTAAGTTACTCAAAAATCTATCATTTTACAAAAGACAAACGGCTATGAAACAGAAACTTACCATTCTATTGGCGTTGACGGGTTTCGCCTTTTCGAGCGTGTATGCACAGCAGGCCGACACTCCGTCCGAGAGCAAACATACCGACACACTGGCACACTGCCTGCGTATGCGGAATGACAATGCAGAAGTGTATATTTATCATAGTGTACCTTATGCCTACGCCGAGAGGTTCCGCCAACCCGTGTTGGCAGATGGCATAGAACCCGCCGACGACTATATCCACAGCAACGTGGCATGCTATCAGCGCGTGCAGCCTGCCGATAGCACAAAGAAATACAGCGAGGCAAATATCGTATTGGCTGAAGGCGAAGAGTCGCCACTGACAGAAGACTGCCTGGTGCTGACCATCAACTCACCGAAACCGTTGGATGCCGCCCCGAAAGCCAACCTGCCGGTATTGGTCTATATACACGGCGGCAACTATTATGCAGGCGGCGGAGAACGCGTATCGACGCAGTTGGCAGAGTTTGCGCTACGCGAACAGGTGGTGACGGTAACGGTAACCTACCGTTTGGGTATATTCGGCTATCTGTATCAGCCCGATTCGGCATCGGTCAATTTGGGTTTGCAAGACCAACTGACGGCCCTCCGATGGGTACACAACAACATCAGCCGCTTTGGCGGTGATGCAGACAACATCACCCTTGCCGGACAATCTGCAGGCGCACAAAGCGTTGTATATTGCTTAGCCGATACAGCACGTGTACCTATCAACCGTGCGGTGGTATTCTCGGCACCGATGGGATTGACTACATCGAAATGCTTGGGCAAACAGCGTACAAAGTTCGTGCGCAACTATCTGGGTAAACAAGACCCATGGACGTGCAGCGCAGATACGCTGATGGCTGCACAGTTGCACTATATGCATACCCATCAGGCGGCTTGGCACTCCCTACCCTTCTCCCCGACGGGACTGCCGCAGATGCCATGCTATGGAGACAAGGTAAAGTGGCCGAAACAAGTGGTCGTGTGCGCCCAAAAAGACGACGGCAGTATGTTCGGACCGAAACCGCTGTGGCCTATGGTAACGAGTTACGTATTCACCGCTCCCGCTAAACGCTACACACGCTATCTGAACAAACAGGGTGTAGATGCGCAATATCATCTCTATACTTGGGAACCACGAGGATCGGAACTGAAAGCGGCACATTGTGCCGAATTGCCGCTGCTATTGGACGGCACCGAAGAATACTGGGTAGGGTCGTGGATAATGGGCGATGTAACATTGGATGAGATACGCCCGCTGCGAACCAAGTTTATGGACGATTTTGCCCATTTTATGCGCACAGGCGAATGGCTGATGTAGATGTCCGAAATCCCTATTTGTGGGGAAAAGGTGGGAGAAAGTTGCGTACATTACATTTTTTGTGTACCTTTGTACACTAAACATCGTATATATGAATTTTGAAGGAATCATCTTGGGGTTGGCGGCATTTGCATGCATCGGACTATTTCACCCCATCGTTATAAAAGCAGAGTACTATTTTGGTACACGTTGCTGGTGGATATTTGCCTTGGTAGGCACACTCGCAGCGGTGGGGTCGCTGTTTGTGGATACCACTTACCTGTCGGCAATGTTAGGCGTGTTCGCATTCTCATGCTATTGGTCAATACTCGAAATCTTTGAACAAAAAAAGCGTGTCGAAAAAGGTTGGTTTCCACGCAACCCGAAGCGGAAATGAGAAAATGTTTCTCTTGCTGCAAACATCGAAAGAATCAACGAAACGAAAGGGGTTGCCTGAGATACTCAGGCAACCCCTTTCAGTATATTGGATGGTACTATAGAATAATACCCTTTGTACACCCCGGTTTCAGACACGCATTTGCATAGCGTTGTGGAGACAATGGACTTCACAAGGTCCCATAATGTTTTCAAGGATACCATCAGCCTCAAACATCACATGCTTGCGAGTGATGATTTGTATATCCTGCCCCGTAAAAGAATGAATAAACGGCAACTCGGTCAAATGCCCGTTGAATAGTTTGGGTATGGCCTGCATCACCTGTTTGAAAGTAGGTTTCTTGACAAATATAGAGTGAAATACTCCATCGCGGGGATCCGCATCAGGATTCTGACGAATACCACCGCCCGAATAAGGACCATTGCCGATATTCATGGTAAAAAGCATATCATTGACAATGGTCTTACCATCCACCACCAACTGCATTCTAAAAGGCTTCTGCACACAAAGAGCCGCCAAGAGAGCGAAGAAATAGTTGACGTGATGACTGCCGATATAATACTTGAAAGTAGCCGCCCATTCACAGCAAAGCGGGTCAACGCCAAAGCCCACAGAATTAACGAAATAGCGGTGATGCTCAATACCGTTTCGCCAATAGGTAAGACACCCTATATCTAACGGTTGGCACTTGCCGTTGAAAAAGCGGTCCAAGGCTTTCTTATAGTCTTTGTTCAAGCCCCAAAAACGTCCCCAGTCGTTGCCCGTACCGCGCGGCATTAGGCCAAAGCAGACCTTGCGGCGTTGCTCGTCGGATATATTGGCACGCATAATGCCATTGATTGTCTCGGAAAGAGTACCATCGCCACCCAAAACGAGTATCTCATCGTATCCTTTTTCCACCAACTCACGACCTAATTCAATAGCATGCCCCGCATATTTGGTTACACGGTACGTAAAAGGCTCATGACGCCGGCGCAGAAGTTTCCAAAGATATATTCGCTGCGCACGAAAGGCTCGTTTGCCGGATTTCGGGTTAATGATTATTCCTAACACTATTCAATGCGTAATGCGTAATGCATAATTACGTTTTTGCATAAACGCGAGTGCAAAGGTACAAAAAAAACAGGAGACTGCCAAATAAAAATCAGAAATCGTCGTCAGACAGGGCTGTTTGTGCTTTGGTAGAGGCATTGACCGCTTCTTCACACGATTTCTTCAGACGTTCCGTCATTTTGGGCATATAAGCCGGTGCGATGTCGTAATCCCGGGCATTGCCTTCTGCCAAGACGATGCGCACCTTGACAATACCGATACCCTGCTGCACTTTGGTAATGAAGTCCTCCGATAGTTGATAACGGGTGTAAGTACGGTAATAAAAGAGTGTTGCACCATTAACCACATTATTGCTTTTCTCCTTCTGCACCGGGTCGTTTGCCACACGGGGAAGAGTCATCTTGGTATCATCCGAGAAACGGACCAAGATACGCGAGGTATTGTCAAACGTGTTGTAATCGGTAGAACCGGTGAGTTTCAGCACCAGATATGATACCGTATTAGCACCTACATTCTCTTGTGCAACAGCCATTTGGGGCTTATATTGTGCGCCCTGCGGTTTAGCATCGGGAAAGACGACAAACGTACCACGCTGTTCCTCTGCCGAGAGAGTAACAGCAGCCAATAGAGCCAACAAAAAAAGGGAGCGTTTCATATTGTTTTGTTTAATGATTATCCGATTTCAAAAAAGCCAACAGAGCAGCCATATCCGGAAAGACCCGGTCGGCTCCCTCATTGCGCAGGAGAGAGTCTGCGAGGGGACCTGTGTTTACCGCAATAGTGTACAAACCGGCCGCCTTGCCCGCACGGACACCGAGAGGAGCATTCTCAACGACACAGCATTGGTCCTTGGGGAGACCGCTACGCTCCCATGCTTTGAGATATGGCTCGGGATTGGGTTTACCATAGGTAACATCGAAAGCCGTAATCATCCGCTCATGCGAAAATATACCCGGGAAATGAGAGTCGATATTGTCAAATAGACTCTTTTGTCCCGACCCTGTAACAATCCATATTTGTGCACCCTGCGATTGGAGAAAAGCCAATACGTCCCTCACACCGCGCATCGGTCCTGCCCCGCCACGGCGTTGGAAAGCCGCCGATTTCTCGTGATAGATAGACCAAACCTCTTCGTCGGAGGCATCACGATGTTCGTATTTGAGTATGGCTTCGCGGATGACGTCCTGACCGGTACGCCCCTCATTGATGTAGCAGTCCTCTGCCGTAAAAGGCAGTCCGTGCTGCGACATCACCTCTTCCCACGCTGCGGCATGGTTGGGCATACTATCGAAGAGGACACCGTCCATATCGAAAAAGAAACCTTGTTTCATTTGCTGTCTGTATAGAATTTCTATATTTCTATTATTCTTCCGTTCTATATTTAGTATTGTCTTTCGCCGAAGATTGCACTGCCTATACGCACCATAGTGCTGCCGGAAGCAATGGCCTGTAGATAGTCCTCGCTCATACCCATACTGAGGGTATTCCACTCTGGATGAGCATGGTAGATAGCCGACAACGCATCAAAACAGCGTTGTATCTCTGCCGTATCATCGGTGTTGGTAGCCATCCCCATAATACCCTCTACGTGTATGTTGGGCATTTGGGCGAGAACCCCGCTATCCAACAGGGCTTGCAGTTCGTCGGGCGTGAAACCGCTCTTGGTTTCCTCACGGGCAACGTGTACCTCGAGCAAGACATTGACTACCACGTTGATACGTGCCGCTTCGCGTTGAATAACCGCCAATAGGTGCTGACTATCCACACTATGTATCAGATACACAAAGGGCACTATCGCCCGCACCTTGTTGGTCTGCAAATGCCCAATCATGTGCCAACGGATATCTTTGGGCAAGAAGTCGTGCTTTCTGACCAGTTCCTGCACATGGCTCTCGCCGAAATCGCGTTCCCCTGCCGAGTATGCTTCGGCAATCATCTCTGTGGGGTGGAACTTACTGACACACAGCAATGTAACGCCCGCAGGAATGTGGGTGCGAATAGCAGCAATATTTTGAGCAACAGACATAAATCAGTTTACGGCACGATAGACCTCGAGGATGGGAGAACGGGTAATAGAGACAATCTCACAATCGAGTGTCTCGAGGTATTTGCGGAGATTGTTGAGTGCTACATCAATCGTGGTTGCCTGTACGAAAATGCTAACGGCTTTGCGTTTCTCCTTTCCATCGTCCTCTACGGTAATCATCTCAACACGGGCTTTGAACCAGCGGTCGCCCTCCGGATTCTCAATCAAATCATAAAATTGTACTTTCTTGCAACTCGGTGTTTCGCAATCGCCGAAAATAAGCGGTTTGATGTCCTCCATCAGCCGGTTCTCGACATCGGCACAATTAAGTCCCTCCACGAGGTAGGTTTCTTTTACATTCTTCGGATTATCCTCGCCCGTTTGGCGTTGATAATTCACTTTGACTTCGTAAAAAAGCATATTTCAATTAACAATTAAAAATTAACAATAAAGGTACAACCACGGGGTATCCTCAGGGAAAGAACAGGGAGAATGACATATTCTATCCTATAACCATCCTATAACAAATCAGTAACTGACCAGACTCTTGACATCGGTGGCTGACAATTTGCCCGAAGGCATAGCACGCAGACTTCCCGACCAGAGAAGCAGCGGCGCTGTGGGCTGACTATCAATGATATAGTCGATAGTAGTGTTGTCATTTGCCATCAGTTGCCACCCGGGTTGGAGTGTAAAATAGACATCCCCCACACAGCGTTTGTTAAGCGACTGCATATAGACAGGGTTGGTCAGCACTTCCGCCTGCGGAAAAGCAAGTTGCACGCCCTCGAAATCCATTAGGAAGTTCGCCACCTGACGCTGGATAGTCTCCAAGGAGAGACGTTTCTGCTCAATAAGGGTGCGATTAAGGTAGATAGAGTGTCCGAAGCCGCCATCCACCCAACGTTCATGTCCGTAGATAGCCATCAGATAGGTGCTTGTCAGGGCCGCCGCTTTATCCACATTGAACTGTTGTACAGGTAGTTGCGCAGAGAGCATAACCTCTTTGCTTGTACCGAGGACGGGACGCCCGACGAGGAGAATCTCATAGTTGTCGTGTCCGATACGCTTGTCGAGTTGCTCTATAAGATACCCCAAATCCTGATTGAGCCACAAGTACATATCCTCCTGCTCGGCGGAATGGATTTGGTCAGAAGTGGCTTTGGGAGTAATGGTATTGAGTTCGAGCATCAGCAGGTCCGGCGTGGGGTCGGTACCGAGTTGCACGTTTTTCTGCAAAGCGAGTGCCAGTTCGATAACAAGCGTATTTGCCACAGGCGACTGACGAAGAATATCTTTCGAGAGATAAGAAAACGACTTTTTGCGCTCGGAATCAGTAGGATACATATACATAAGTATATCCATTCGAGGTGTCCACCAGCGTGCCGCCAGTTCGCCGAAACGCCCGCTGATATTCTGCTGATCCGCCGCAGACGGCAGTCCTTCGGGATAGAAAGAGGAGGTTGCCCAATGTTGCTCGTCGGCATCTATCCAGCAGCAAGCATTCGCAGCATGCCCCGCCAAAAGGATAGTGGTCTCGGGGTGAATACCTATAGCGTATATTTTTGATTGTGCGCCATGCAACATACGCATCTCGTCGGCGATGGTAGGCGAGAGCAAAGCACGCGGCGAGAGTTGACGCGACGTGCCAATCCCCTGGACTTGGTTGTCCTCCAGCAAGATATGCGGCATGCGGTCGCGACGGGAATAGTAATAATCCATCGCATAGCCATGCTCCATCGGCGTGGTGCCGGTCACATAGGTTGCGGTAGTCTCGTTGCCGCCATAGACGACGTGCGGGAACGAAACGGACGTTTGAAACGCCTCTTCGCTGAGGGTTCTCAAACCGCCTTTAGCCCAATAGGGACGAAGCAAGGCAAGGTTCTGCCCTGTCATTCCGTCCACCACCGCCACCACCGTCAAACGAGGCGCAGCCGAAAGCAGACAAGGAAAGAGAATAGCGATTAACGTATGATATAGATGAGTCGTGCGCATAGATGAATAGCAGGAATAATGAGCAGTCGCCAGCCGAAACCGACCAGCGGATGAATAGAAAAAAACGTGAGAAAACCGACGATGAGCAGCAAAGCGAGATAGACAATGCCCATCACCACCTCGACCCACCACGACCATTTGCCGCGATGTCTGTCCCATAGACTGACGGCCACAAGGGCAAGCGCCAAGAGAGCAATACCCAAGTACCATGTAGCATACCAAGGTACAGGTTGTATTCCAAAAGGCTGAATATCACCGGATTGCACCAACGGAGTACCATCCGGCAAACGGGCTCCCGCCATAAAGAACATCAGTTCCTCTGGCAAAAAGAGGCGTTGTTCGCCGTGCATAGGTCGATCGGCACGCCTGCCAAAAAGGAGGTTGATACCAAAATTTGCCCACGAAGCAGGGCGGGTGTATCGGCGCAGAAAATTGCGATAGGTCTGCCCTTCGGCACCTGTATATGTAGAGGTAATACTGTCGCCGAGCACCTGCTTGATCAGTTGATACGGACGTGTGGCACAGTTGTCGAACACAAAATTATAGAGATAATATCGGTTCTGCGGCTCATAGTTGACGACCAATGCTTCGAACAGCGATTGGCGTTGCGGCAATGTCAGATTGAGCACCTGCTCATAAACCGGACGCCGGTTGTAGGCATAGCCGAAAAAGAATGCATCGGCGGACTCTATACCGAGTTGGTAGTAGGTCTCACCACGCACAAACTTCCAATAGAAATGGTCGGTATTAAAATCGAAGATACCATAGTTGAATACCACATCCAATTGGTTGACTGTGTCCTGCACACGCAATGCGGTATGCCCATAGCGGGCATACAACTCACTCCCCGGAGCGCAAGTGAGCAGCGAGATACGCGACTGCTCGCTCAGATACTGCCCCGCAAAGGCAGAAACCGCCGACAGAACGGCTGCCAACAACATACAAAACCTATTGCGCATAGCAGTAAATCAGATTAGGAAGAAATGTAAACAGCAACCCGAGCAGAAACCCGCAAACGACCTGCAATGGTGTGTGGGCATCAAGATACAGACGGGCATACATCAACAACAAAGCCAATACAAACATACAGATTACAAGCCACATAGACGGCATAATACCCGTACATAGGCAAAAACTCATCACGCCGCCTATCAGTCCGCCCAGACTGCTCAAATGCGCCGATATTTTCCACCAATGGTTGATAATCGTTACCAAAATGAGCGCAATGGTGGCACCGACAGCCGTCAGCAAAAGATAGGTCGGCACCTTAAGGGCACTGAACATAAAATAGCACCAAAAAACAAAACAGCAGACGGTGTATATATAGGGAGTAGTGCGCTGGGCGGAGCGGGCAATATAGAGGTCTCTCACACTACCGCGGCGTATGAGCAGCAGAATAGCAGTCAGCGGAATGATACAAGTCAGCACCAATGTCCCGACAACACTCACCCACCAATAGACCGCAGGCAAAGGCAGGAAATGTACCGAGAAAGCGGCACAGAAAAACACCATCCCGTAGGTAGGAATAAACAGCGGATAGAGCAATATGCTCACCCCCTTGGATAATATGTTCAGCAGTTGTTTCATTGCATTACGGAACGGCGCAGACGAGCCACCGGAATACCGAGTTGCTCACGGTATTTGGCTATGGTGCGGCGGGCTATCTTGTAGCCGTGTTCACCCAACATCTCCACCAAACGGTCATCGTTGAGCGGTTCTTTTTTGTCCTCTTTATCAATGATTTCCAGAAGGATATGCTTAATCTCCCGCGTGGATACCTCCTCGCCTTTGGTATTGGTCATCGACTCGGAAAAGAAGTATTTGAGCGGATAGATACCAAACTGGGTCTGCACATACTTGCTGTTGCTCACACGCGAGATTGTACTTACATCATAGCCCGTACGGTCGGCAATGTCTTGCAGAATCATCGGTCTGAGACAGGTCTCGTCGCCCTCCATAAAGAAATCGTGCTGAAACTGCATGATTGCTGTCATTGTGCGTGTGAGCGTCTCATTGCGCTGGCGAATGGCATCGATAAACCAACGTGCGGAGTCCAGTTTATTACGAATAAAACGCATTGCCTCTTTGGTCTCCGTCGTCTGCTTGCCCTTGGAGTACTGATCGAGCATATCGCTGTACTCACGGCTCACGTGCAATTCGGGTATATCGCCCGTATTGAGAGTTAGAATCAGTTCTCCGTCGCGATTCTCAATGTAAAAATCGGGAATGATAGTGGTACGCTGGGTGTCGTATGCCGTCCCCGAAAAGGCATTGGCGGGCTTTTGGTTGAGACGCAAAATCTCGTTCACCGCATCCTTGAACTGTGGTTCGCTTACGCCGAGACGCTGTATCACCTTATCAAAATGGTGCTTCGAAAAAGCCTCAAAATGGCACTCTAATATCTTGGTTGCCAGTTCGATAGCAGGCGTCTGCGGCTTGCGGTGCAACTGGGTTAGCAAGCACTCTTGCAGATTAGCAGCCGCCACCCCGGGCGGGTCGAACTGCTTGATCTGATTGACAATATCCGCCATCTCCTCATCGCTGACCGTCAGGTTCTCCTGAAAACTCAAGTCATCGACCAACTGTTCCACCGTGCGGCGCAGATATCCGTCATCGTCGATGTTACCGAGCACCCACTTGGCGATATGCCGCTGGGGTTTGGTCATTTTGGTGAGGTAGATCTGCGATTTCAGTTCGTCGGTAAAACTTGTCCCCCCCGAGAAAGGTATGTCGCGCGACTCGTTTTCAGCCGAACCATTGTTGGTGCGGAGCATATACTCAGGCGTCTCATCATCGTTGACATATTGGTCGTAGTTGAAGTCCTCGTTCTGCAACGGGTCTCCCCCACCCTCGTCATCATTGCCTTGCGGATAATCGTTCTCTTGTTCGCCGTATTCGTCGGCGGAGTAGTCGTCGGTATGACTTTCCTGCTCTCCCCCCTCCTCCAATGCAGGATTCTCCTGCAACTCTTCGTTGATACGCTGTGGCAGTTCCACAGAGGGCAACTCCAGCATACGTATCACCTGTATCTGGGTGGGCGATAGTTTGGTCTGGAGTTTCTGTTGTTGGGTTAGAGAGGCTGATTGCATAGTCCGGTTTCTTATTTATTCACCAACGCAAGCACGTTGGTAGTGATATATTCGAGTTGTTCGTCGTCCAATTCGGTGTGCATCGGCAGCGACAGCACACAAGAGGCCAACCGCTCGGCCACAGGAAAATCTCCCGCTTGGTAACGCGGGTCCTGGTAGGCTTTCTGCAGATGCAATGGCACGGGATAGTAGATCATGGCGGGTATGTCCTTGGCTTGCAGCCCTTCGCGCACTGCGTCCCTGTCCACCCCCTGCAAGCGCAGTGTATATTGGTGATAGACGTGAGAGGATTGAGGTTCGCGCCCGGGGATGAGAACATGTTCGTCTCCCGCAAATGCCTTGTCGTAATACGCCGCCGCA
>USNU01000028.1 GCA_900556095.1 uncultured Bacteroidales bacterium
CGATGTTGAGGCATATAAGCCGTGGGCGGGACGCTTCGTGAAGAACGCCTACGACCCCAACCTGACGGACAAAGACGAGACACTTGACGTTTCTATCTGTATCGCGCTGAAGGCAGAGAACAAGGCGTTCCGTATCGAGAAGCACGTGCACAACTATCCGCACTGCTGGCGTACCGACAAACCGGTCCTCTACTATCCGCTGGATTCGTGGTTTATCCGTTCTACCAAAGCGCGCGAGGAGATGATTCGCCTCAACGACACCATCAACTGGCAACCCGAATCTACCGGCACGGGGCGTTTCGGCAAGTGGCTTGAGAACTTGAACGACTGGAACCTCTCGCGCTCACGCTATTGGGGTACTCCGCTGCCTATCTGGCGCACCGAGGACGGAAAAGAAGAACTCTGCATAGGCTCTATCAAAGAACTGTTTGAGGAGATAGATAAGGCGATTAAAGCGGGCTTTATGACCGAAAACCCATGGCCGAAACATATCGTGGGCGACTATTCCAAGGAGAACTACGACCCCGCTGTGATCGACCTGCACCGCCCTTATGTGGATAATATCATTCTCTGCTCGCCGAGTGGCAAACCGATGAAACGCGAGTTGGACTTGATAGACGTGTGGTTCGACTCGGGCGCAATGCCATACGCACAAAACCACTATCCTTTTGAGAATCAGGACGCTCCGCGCACAGCAGATTTCATCTCCGAGGGCGTGGACCAGACCCGCGGTTGGTTCTTTACGCTGCATGCTATCCATACGATGATTGAGGACAAAGTGGCGTATAAGAATGTGATTTCCAACGGATTAGTGCTCGATAAGAACGGCAACAAGATGTCGAAACGATTGGGCAATGCCGTGGACCCGTTTGCGACATTGGATAAATATGGTGCCGACCCTGTACGCTGGTATATGCTTACCAATTCCAGCCCGTGGGACAACCTGAAGTTCGACCCCGAAGGCGTGGACGAGATACGCCGTAAGTTCTTCGGCACACTCTATAATACGTATGGTTTCTTTGCACTTTATGCGAATGTGGACGGGTGGTCGCCCACCACCGAGTGCGCGGAAATGCAGGAAATCGACAAGTGGGTGTTGAGCCGCTTAAACTCTCTGATTCAGGAAGTTACGGCGGATTATGAGGCGTACGAACCGACCAAGGCGGGACGTGCTATCTCCGATTTTGTGCAAGACGACTTGAGCAACTGGTATGTGCGCCTCAACCGCAAACGTTTCTGGGGAGGGGAGATGAATGCCGACAAACAGGCAGCATACACCACGCTCTATACCTGCCTCAAGACTGTGGCGCAACTGATGGCACCCAATGCACCGTTCTATGGCGACCGTCTCTACCGCGATTTGACAGGCGAGACCGTACACCTCAGCAACTGGCCTAAAGCCGATGAAACGCTGATAGATAAGCAGTTGGAACGCAGTATGTATCTGGCGCAACAGGCTACATCGATGATTCTCAGTCTGCGCAAACGTGCGGAGAAGAATGTGCGCCAGCCGTTGCAGAAAGCGGTGATTCCTGCCTCCGACAAAGAGACCTTGCAGGCATTGCTCCATGTGCAGGACCTTATCAAGAGTGAGGTGAATGTCAAGGAGTTGGTCATCACCACAGCCGAGGACTCGGAGGTGAGATTGGTGAAGAAAATCAAACCGAACTTCAAGGTGCTGGGCAAGAAAGTGGGAGGCAAGATGAAAGAGTTGGCTGCGGCTATCGGCAAGATGACGCAAGACGAGATTGCGCAATTCGAGACTGCGGGCACGTTCCGTCTGCTGGATATCGACCTTGTGGCAGAGGATGTGGATATCATCACTGAGGATATGCCGGGCTGGCTTGTGGCGAACAACGGGATTCTCACCATCGCCCTCGATATCGAACTTACCGACGCCCTTGTCGAAGAAGGTATCGCGCGCGAGTTGGTGAATCGTATTCAGAACCTGCGCAAGACATCGGGCTTGGAGATAACCGACCGTATCACTATCGAGATTGAGTGCCGCGATGAGATTGCCGCTGCCGTAGAGCACTGCCGCGAGTATATCGCTTCGCAAGTGTTGGCGACCTCGCTCACATTAGTAGATAAGGTAGCAGAGCCGCAAGTACTTGACATGGACGGCTATACCGTAAATATCAACATCAAAAAAGCATAACTATATGAAAAAGAATATCTTACGTATTGCCATTGTGACATTGGTAGGTGCGATGATGGCATCGTGTGTGGGAACAAATGATGTAACTTTCTCGCAAAGCGACCTGCTTGGACTTTGGCAAGAGGATAACACACAGCATTTTGTGCGTTTCACTACAGAGAAAGCCGATGAGGTGTATTCGTACGGGCGCGAGTGGGACGAGGCGGATGATGTAACCGAGAGCGACTTGAAAGATTATGGCAATGGTTGGTTTAAGTGGAAACTGGTGCAAGCCAACCTGACAGAGATACATCTGATGGATAACGGCGGTGCTGAGATTCCTAAGACGTATATCGTTACCAAACTGACCGACACCGAGTTGTCCTACTACGAGAAGGACCACAAGGAGATAAAAACCTCGTTTACTAAGGTGGCAGAAAAGAAATAATCTGCATAATGAAACGTTTTTGGAAGATATTCGGTATCACATTCGGTACAATAGTCGGGCTATTGTTGATTGTGGTGTGCGTGGCTATCTGGCTGATATTCACGCCCTCACGCTTGACGCCTATTGTTCGGCAAGTGGCGGATAAGTATATCACTTGCGAACACGCGTTGGGCGAGGTGGACCTGACGTTCTTCTCTACCTTCCCGGACTTCGGTCTTCGTGTGGACGGACTCTACCTCATCAACCCCCAAGAGGGTGCGCAGAGTGATACGTTGCTGGCTGCCCCGGAGGTGGTGGCAACGGTGAATGTGGTTGAGTTTGTGAAGCATAGCAACTTGATTGTCAAAGAGTTATCGTTACCGAATGCGGTGGCAAATGTATATATTGCAGCCGATGGTACGACCAATTTCGATGTGTTTGCGTTGTCGGCGGATACGACGGCGACGGACACAATCTCGTCGGGACTGCCTTTCGACCAAATACGGATAGACGCCGCGCGGATAGAGGGGAGATATATCTCGTTGGTAGATGAGAAAGACAGCCTTTCTGCTTCGTTGGCAAATACCACTTTGTCTCTTCGGGCAAGCAGTTGGGACGATATGTTGCTCACGCTCTGTTCGGAGGCGGTGAGTGCCACAATGGGTGATGTGCAGTACGCTGATAGTCTGCAAGTTGCGATGTCGATACCCGCTTCGGTGGACTTGGAAAATATGCACTTTGCGCTCCACAAAGCCGACCTGCAAGTGAACGAGTTTGCTTTGCAGTTGGACGGAACGGCGGATGTGGCAGACTCTATCTCCTTAAATATACGCGCATACGCGCGCGAGTGGCAGATTGCACCTTTGCTGGCGTTGTTGCCTGCCTCGCTGACGGATATGCTCAGTGACATAAGTGTGGACGGGCGCATATCGTTTGTCGCGGGTGTATGCGGGGTCTATAGCGGGTCGCAAATGCCGCTGGTGGACGCACATATCGTGTTGGAAGACGGTTGCGGGAAGTATGCAGCCTTGCCCTACACTCTGCGTGATGTGGCATTGGACGCCGATGCACATATCGACCTTAACGACGACCGCGCGAGTGCGGTGCAGATACATTCTCTTTCGGCCAAAACGCTTGATACACAGATAGATGCAACGGGTGAGGTAACCGAGTTGTTGGCTGATATGTTGCTCGACCTCGAACTGACTGCCGATGTGCATCTGCCCGATATTGCCTATTTTCTGCCGGAGAATATGCTGACCACAGGGCAAGGTCAGGGTAAACTCAGGGCAAAGATACGCTTGAGCGACTTGACGGATATGCGTTTGGAGCGTGGGCAATTTAGTGGAGATTTGCACCTGAAAGGTGTTGATTTCCAAATGGATAGCATGTTGGCAAAACTGCCCGATACGTATTTGCATTTCGCATTGCCCAACCCGAAACCCTCGCATAAGTCGGTGGGGTGGTTGGCGGCGCAGATGTCTTTGCAAAGCCTTGATTTTGAGATGGTTGACGCTCTGCAAGCCCGACTCGGGCAGACGGATTTGCGTATAGAAGCGAGCAATGTGTTGAGCAATAATCCCGTTCTTTGTGCAACCGTCGGTTTGCAGTCGGCAGAGCCTCTCAAGGCGGCGATGGATAGTACGGAGGCGACCATACAGGCTCCCCGACTGACAGCGTATGCCGAGTACAATATGCAAGATACGACGGCGGTTCCGACCGTACAAGCGGATATTTCGTTTGATGACTTAAAAGGCTATTATACTGATATTCAGGCATATCTGGCGCAGTCGGTACTCAAGGCAAACCTGCGTCCGAGCAGACGCAACAAGTCCGTACCCCGTCTGGAAGCGTCGGTGCAAACCCAAGCCCTCAATGCTTCGATGGGCGAAGATATGCAGGTGAAGACGGCGGCGTTGTCGCTCAAAGCATCGGCGCGCTACAACAAGAAAGGCGACAACCTGCTGTTGCAGTGGAATCCGAAATTGGACGTCGATTTGCAGGCGGGTGAGGCACATCTGGCAGCGATTGAACAGCCGGTGTATATCCCGCAAATCACATTTACCTACTCCAACAAAGATTTTTATATCGCCAAGTCGCAGGTGCGATTGGGCAATTCGGACTTTGCTTTGTCGGGCGAGGTGCAGAATATCGGCGCTTGGTTGCGCGACAAGGGCACGCTGGAGGGCGAACTGGATTTTGTCTCCAACCATACCGATGTAAACGAACTGATGGCACTCTTCTCTGCCGACTCCGGTAGTGAGGAACAACCCGCCGACAATGCAACCGCCGAAACCGACACAGCCACCGAAACCAATGGCGAGGCCCAACCGTTCTTGGTCCCGTTGGGTGTCGATGTGGCACTCAACACGCACATCAAAGAGGCGGTGGTCTTCAACGAGGTGGCCCACGACCTGAAAGGAAAACTGTATGTGAAGGACGGTATCTTGGTGTTGGACGAGATGGGCTTTGTCTGCAATGCGGCGAAGTTGCAACTGACCGCCATGTACCGTACACCGCGCCGCAACCATATCTATGTGGGATTCGACTACCACATGATAGACATCGACATCGCCGAACTCATCCACATGATTCCGCAACTCGACTCCATCGTGCCGATGTTGCGCTCCTTCAAGGGTGCGGCGGAGTTCCATCTCGCTGCCGAGACCTACACCAACGCGAAGTACGAACTCAAACCTTCCACCTTGCGCGGGGCGTGCAGCATTTTTGGAAAAGACCTTGTCGTGATGGATAACGAGACCTTCAGTAAAATATCTAAGTTGTTGTTATTCAACAAGAAAACTGAAAATAAGGTGGATAGTATTTCTGCCGAACTCACGGTATATAAGAAGGAGATTGACGTCTATCCGTTCTGCGTGTCGATGGATAATTATATGGTTGCCCTTGGTGGCAGGCACAATTTGGATATGACTTTCAACTACGATGTGAACGTGCTGTCGCCTATTTATCTGGGTGTGAATGTATCGGGCAATCTGGACGACCTGAAAATCAAGTTGGCAAAGTGTAAGTTTGCCAAAGATTTCCGCCCAATCTTCCACGGCAAAGTGGATACCCAGTCGGCAGAACTCAGACAAATGATACGCAACTCTATGCGCAAAAACGTTAAAATCAAATAGATATGAAAAAACTGTTTTTAACGAGCCTCGTGCTCTGTTCGCTTATGGCATGCAACAATCAGAACCCGTTACTGTCGGAGCAGAACACCCCCTATGGTGTACCTGCGTTCGACAAAGTGAAAAACGAGCATTATATGCCTGCTTTCGAGGCAGCGATTGCTCAGAACAAAGCCGAGATAGAGGCTATAGTTTCCAATCCCGCAGAACCTACCTTTGAGAATACCATTGTGGCACTTGACCGCAGTGGTGGGCTGCTGGAGAAAGTGAGCGGTGTATTCTTCAATATCTTGGATGCAGATGGTAACGACGAGATGAACAAGATTGCCGAGAAGGTAACCCCTATGCTCTCCGACTTGAGCGATGGTATCTTGCTCAATGATAGTCTGTTTCAGCGTGTTAAGTTTGTGTATGACCAACGTGAGCAATTGGGACTCAATGCAGAGCAGATGCGCTTGGTAACCGAGACCTACAAACATTTTGCACTCAATGGTGCCAATCTGTCTGCCGAGCAGAAAGAGCGACTAAAGGAAATCAATAGCGAGTTAGGCTTGCTCTCGCTGCAATTTGGCAATAATGTGGTAGCGGAAACCAATGCCTATCAACTCTTTATCACAGACGAGAACGAACTCAAGGGCTTGCCGGAGAGTGCGAAAGCCGCTGCCAAAGAGGAGGCTACCGCTGCCGGTCGTCCCGATGCGTGGTTGTTCACTCCCAAGCGCACCAGTTTCACCCCGGTACTTCAATACTGCGAGAACCGCGAACTGCGCCGTGAATTGCTGATGGCATACACCACGCGCGGCAACCATGACAATGAATATGACAACAAAGCCGTGATTGTCAAAACAATGAAACTGCGTGTGGAGAAAGCGCACCTCTTTGGATACGACTGCCCCGCTGACTATATTTTGGCAGATTGTATGGCAAAAGACGCCAAGACCGTGGACGCTTTCTTGCAATCCGTATGGGAGCCAAGCCTCAAGGCTGCTCAGAAAGAAGCCGCTGAGTTACAAGTGCTTATGGACGAAGATATGCCCGGCGAGACACTCCAACCGTGGGATTGGTGGTACTATGCCGAGAAACTCCGCAAGGCAAAATATGACCTTGATGAGGAGCAACTCAAACCCTATTTCGAGTTGAGTAATGTGCGCAAAGGCGTGTTTGAGTTGGCACACAACCTGTATGGGCTTAATTTTGAGCCGCTGACTGATATGCCCGTTTATAACCCGGAAGTAGAGGTGTTCAAAGTAACGGATGCCGAGAATAATCTGGTGGGTATTCTCTATACCGATTATTTCCCCCGCGCAGGCAAACGTCCGGGTGCTTGGATGAACAATATACAAAGCCAGTATGTGGACGCCGAGGGCGTGGACCATCGTCCGGTGATTATCAATGTAGGCAACTTCAACAAACCGACGAAAGGCAATCCTTCGCTCCTCTCTATGGACGACGTGGAGACGCTCTTCCACGAGTTCGGACACGCGCTTCATGGTCTGATGGCAAAGGCTACCTATAAGAGCCTTTCAGGTACCAACACCCCGCGCGACTTTGTCGAACTGCCCTCGCAGTTTATGGAGAACTATTGCTACCGACCCGAGATAATAAAAACCTATGCAAAGCATTATCAGACAGGTGAGGTTATGCCGGACTCGCTGATTGAGAAAATCAACCGCGCCGCAACCTTCAACCAAGGTTTTGTGGAAACCGAACTCTTGAGTGCGTCTATTCTCGATATGGATTATCATGAGATGACCGACACGGCTGATTTTGATGTCAATGTATTTGAGGCAGAGGCTATGGCTAAAATGCAGATGATTCCGCAGATTATCACCCGCTACCGTTCTACGTTCTACAACCACATCTTCACCACCGGCTACGAGGCTGGCTATTATAGTTACACTTGGTCGGCAGTATTGGATGCGGATGCTTTTGCGGCTTTCGAAGAGACAGGCGATATCCTCAATCCCGAGGTGGCTAAACGTTTCCGCCATCTGTTGGAGCAGGGGGGTACCCGCGACGCTGCAGAACTCTATCAGGAGTTCCGTGGCAAACCTGCCGATCCTAAATATCTGCTGGAACGCTTAGGCTTTACTGAATAAGTCTTTTTGCAGTATGAGAATGGGCTGTCTGACAAGTGCGGACAGCCCGTTTTTTTTATTATGTTTGCTTTATTGAGTGCTGTCAGGTGTATGTGATTAGTATGTGATTAGTGGGTGATTCGGCAGAGGATGAGCATAGGATAGGCTTTTTGCGAGATATGCAAATAAAACAGGTTCTGCCGCAGGGTGTATATCTGTCGGCAAGATATATAAGAGTGCTCTACCCATAGTGAGTGGTAGGGCGATACGTCCTACATCGAGGGCTATATGAATTTGTGTATATGAGTTTTTTTGTATACCTTTGCGGTGTTTTTAGAAAGCCCGTCTCTGTATGAAATTTCTATCTCGTATCACGCGTATGTCGTTGCCGGTAGCCTTGGTGCTGTCGGTGGTGGTGCTGTGCGGTTGGATACCTTCTTTCTTCATTGCCGATTGGCGGCGGGTATTACCTACGCTGTTGCTTGCGGTAGTGAACGGGGCGTTGTTCTGGTATCTGATAGTGTGTGCAAGGCTGACACGCGACAGAGACGGATTGCCGTTGTTCATATACCTGTTGTCCGTGACGGTTTTTCCGGTTTATCATGTCTGTTGGCAAGGGCAGACGGCAGTGGTGTGTATGCTGTTGTTGCTGTTGCTGCGCAAAGCGTTTCGTGAGGAAGAACCTACCGAGAGTGCTTTTGTCGCAACATTGCTTTTGTTGGGCGCGTCGTTGGTGTTGCCGGATATGGTGTGGTTGATTCCTGTTGTGTGGATAGCATATATCTTATTACATTCTTTTGGTCTGCGCGTCTGGTTAGCCACGTTGATAGGGGCGGTGGTATTTGCCATTTATTTCCTGTTGGTATGGCATTTGGGCTGGATAGAGAACGCATATAGCCGGATATTCGAGCGTGCATGGCTGTTTTCTGTTTTGCCGCTGTCGGAGGCTGTCGAAGAGTGCCTGCTGATAGGGATAGGTGTTGTGTTGTTTGTGGCTTCGCTGCTGAGAACGGATAGGGATAGTACAGGGCAGCAGAACTGGCTTCTGCTCTTTACGCTGTTTTTTATTGTTGCGAGCGGATTGGTATTGTTTCCCATGCGTACTACGGTTGGTTGCGCTTCGCTCTTCCCTATGGTTCAGTTGCTCTTTGCGGGGCTGTGGGTGTTGTTTTTCCGCCAACGGGAATCGGCGGCAAGGGGAATAATGTATATAATAGGAATCATACTGTTGGCAGTATGTTATTGGATATAAGAGATGAGGATACATTTTATTGCAATCGGTGGTGCGGCAATGCACAATCTCGCTATGGCTGTAGCGAGCAAACCCGGATATGTGGTTACGGGGTCCGACGATGAGATTTTTGACCCTGCACGGACGCATCTGCGTGAAACAGGACTGCTTCCGAAAGAGATGGGATGGCACCCCGAGATGATTACGCCGGATATAGATGCCGTCATACTCGGTATGCATGCGCGGGAGGACAATCCCGAATTGGTGCGTGCACGCCAACTGGGGCTGAAGATTTATTCATTTCCGGAGTATCTTTATGAGCAGACCAAGGATAAGATTCGTATCGTGGTGGGGGGCAGTCATGGCAAGACCACAACTACTTCTATGATTCTCTATGTCTTGCAGCATCTCGGTATCGAAACAGACTATATGGTGGGCGCACAGATCGAGGGCTTTGAGCGTATGGTACGCTTGAGCGATACCGCCAAATATGCGGTCTTCGAGGGAGATGAGTACCTTACTTCGCCTCTCGATTTGCGTTCCAAGTTTCTCTGGTATCATCCGCATATAGCCATACTAACGGGTATTGCATGGGACCATATCAATGTTTTTCCCTCTTTTCCGCAGTATGTGGAGACCTTCCGCAAGTTTGTGGATACGATAGAACCCTGTGGCACATTTATCTACTACCAAAACGATGAGAATCTGCAAACGATAGCCGTCGGGGCGCGGCAGGATATATCGTGTGTGCCATACAATGCTTATGGGGGCGATGTACCGATGCAGGTCTTTGGGCGGCACAATATGCAGAATCTGCAGGCGGCGTGCCTGGCGTGCCAACGGATTGGTGTGAAAGCGGAAGATTTCTATCGCGTTATCAGCACGTTCACCGGGGCAAGCAACCGCTTGGAGAAAATATGCGAGACCGACGATGCCGTAGCGTACAAAGATTTTGCCCATTCTCCCAGCAAACTCAGGGCAACTATCAATGCCGTGCGCGAACACTACCCCGATAAGAAACTGGTGGCTTGTATGGAGTTGCATACCTTTAGTTCGCTGATGGCGGATTTCCTGCCGCAGTACAACGGGTGTATGCAGGAGGCGGATGTGGCATTGGTGTATTTCAATCCGAAAGTGATTGAGCATAAGCAACTTACGCCTATCACGGCGCAGGAGGTGCGCCAAGCGTTTGGTTCGTCCAACGTGGAGGTCTTCACCGACAGCCAAGCCATGCAGGCACGCTTGCAGAGTATGGATTATAAAAATACCGCTCTGCTGATGATGACCAGTGGCACTTTTGATGGCATGGACATTCCCGCTTTTGCCAAACAACTGCTGAAGATGTAGCCGATACGGATTATTGCAACCCGGTTGCAGGAAAAAGATAGTACCTTTGCAGCATAATTTGAAAAAATATATGCTATGCAAAGGTACTATTTTTTATTGGGCTTATACATGGTGGCAGCACTGACCGCGTGCAGCGGAAATCACCATGAACATCATCACGACCACGACCATCACGACCACGAGGCGGCGGAACATCATGAGCACCGGGCGGGAGAGATAGTGTTCTCAC
>USNU01000029.1 GCA_900556095.1 uncultured Bacteroidales bacterium
GATTCGATTTACCGATTAATTGGCACGGAGCCAAGTTTGGCTTCGTCCGAGAATTCCGCGTTTGTCAATACTCCCGCGAAGAACCAACTTGCCGTCTTTCAAATAAATTTTACCATAATAAAATTTACCGCTTTCGGGGTCTAATACTTTCCCGCCGCGGAGTTCGCCATTCTCATCGTGCATCCCGCGAATGATGAGCAATCCCTCCAAAGGCTTGTTATGGTCGTGTCCCTCGCAAGCCTCACATACTAAACCTGCAGGACCCACTAACATCTTGGCAATCTTCCCATAATAAAGCCCGTCTGTGGCCTTGAAAATATGGATAATAGAATAGTTTTCGCCTGTTTTGTCATCTACGGTTTTCCAATTGCCGACAATTTGATGAACTTGCGAAACGGCCGCTGTGCAGATACACATCGCACACAGAACGGAAAAGATTTTACGAGTCATTATCAGTATTTTTGAGTTACAACTCTGCAAATGGTCAAATTCTGTGCCAAAAGAAAATATGCATTTTGTAATGTAGGATTTTTTTTGTACCTTTGCGCCGTATAATTTGTGAAATTATGAAATTGGTATTTGCTACAAATAATGCACATAAGTTGCAAGAAGTACGTGAGATACTTCCTGAAAATGTGGAAGTAATCAGTTTGCATGAGATTGGTTTTGACAAGGAAATTGATGAGACGGGACTGACTTTGGAAGAAAATTCGCGCATCAAAGCGGAAGAAGTATATCAATTCGTAATGCACAATGCACAGTGCGCAATGATAGACGGTGTGTTTGCAGATGATACGGGATTGGAGATACCGGCATTGGGCGGCAAACCCGGTGTATATACCGCACGTTGGGCAGGCGAACCGTCAAACCCGGAGAACAACCGTAAAAAAGCCTTGTCTGAGTTGGCAGGAGAGAATAACCGACAGGCGCAGTTTCGGACAGTGGTGACGTTGATACGCAACGGCAAAACCGAACAGGTGGAAGGTGTAGTGCGCGGCGAGATTGCCACGGCAGAACGTGGAGACGGGGGATTCGGGTATGATCCGTTGTTTATTCCTGAAGGTTATGATCAGACATTTGCCGAACTACCGAGCAAGGTGAAAAACGGAATCAGTCATCGTGCACGCGCTATGCAGGCACTATGCAAAATTTTGTAAAGCAAAAGTATGGTATTCAATAGATTCAGATTTTTTTGTATGGCATTGCTTTTGCTGACAGCATCGCTGTCGGCAGAGGCCTATTGGAAAACGCTGTTTGCTTACAATAATGTGGAGCAAATTGCAATGACGAATGATAAGGTTTTTGCCATATCGGACGGTGCATTATACTCAGTGGACAAACTGACCGAAAGAATAGAGACATATAACGCAGGAAATGGTTTACACGGGTCGAATATAGTGCGTATCTATTACGACAAAGTCTATGATATGCTGCTTATAGCTTACGCAGATGGTAAACTGGACGTGTTGCATAATGGTACGATAGAATATGTATCGGGGCTATATACCAAGGATATGTTGGCTACCAAGACAATCAATAATATCACGGTTTATAACGGACGGGCATATTTGGCCATGGACTTTGGTATAGTTACTTTCCGCTTGAACAAACGTGAGTTGGTGGATACATATTATATCGGTACAAATGCTACAGAAGTAAAAGTGGAAGATATTGTTTTTCAGGATGATAGTATCTATGCTTTTGTGGGAAAAACGATGTATAAGGCGGCATTGCGTGACAATTTGCCTGACTATCGCTGTTGGCAGACGGAGAATGTCGGACGTATTGCACGGGATATGCAAAAAGGTATCCGATATACCGATGATAGCGGTGAAATATGGATGGCAGGCGGGGCGGAGGGTATCGTACGTGTAGATGCCATAGGCAACCGTAACGCCTACAAGCCGCAAGGTCCTCTTACCAACACGCCTTACGATATGACTGCTACACAAGGGCACTTATATGTGGTTTCCGGCGGGCGTTGGGCGGTACAATATAATACTCCCGGTAATGTGATGGTGTACGACGGAACACAATGGATAAACATATCACAGTCTGCAATACAGGCCCAAACAGGTAATCCTGCCAAGGACTTTATGCATGTGGCTGTTGATCCGAAAGATGCGATGCATTATTTTGTAACGAGTTACGGTACCGGTGTATATGAGTTCAAGGGCAGCGAATTGGTACAGCAGTATCTGCCGAACAATAGTTCGCTGAAGACTGCGGTGGAGAGCAATCCGAAAAATTATACACGTACCAGTGGAGGAATGTACGACAAGGCGGGCAACTTATGGTTGATGAATAGCAATACGGCCACCAATCAGTTGCAATGCCGTTCTACCAATGGTGTTTGGAAAGGAGTTACCGTTACATTGAGTAATCGTGATCCGTATTATGATACTACAGGAGATTTAATAATCGACAACCGTAATCAGAACCATAAGTGGTTTTTGCTTCCTCGAAAAGGAGCCGGATTGGTATTAATGGACGATAAAGGAACACTGGATGCTGCGGATGATCGGTCGATATTCCGTTCTGTGCTGCATAAGGCCGATGGTACAGAGATCGACTTGAGTACATTGCCATTGTACAAGTGTTTCCAAGATGATGATAACAATATATGGTTGGGGACGCGAGATGGAGTGATTGTTATTCCAAATACGGTGGATTTCTTTGCATCAGATCTGTGTTTACGTATTGATATTCAAGAAGATAATGGCGAGAAACCTTTCTTGTCAAACGAAGTATATGCCATTGATAATGATGATAAAGGGCGTATCTGGATTGGCACTACGACTATGGGAGTGTATGTGCTTTCTGCGGATAGGCAAACAATAGAAGCACACTACACCACGGATAATTCTCCAATGCCGAGTAATTATGTGATGTCGTTGGCTTGGGATGACGTGAATGATGTGATGTATATTGGTACAAGCAAAGGGATAGTCTCTTACTCTGAACAATCTACAGATTTGCGAGATGACATTTCCGCGGATACTGCTGAACCCGATTATGGCAGTATGCAACAATGGAAACTGCATTATTCCTATGCCAAAATGGAAGAAGTGGCATACAGCGCCACTGAGGTGTATGGCCTTGCTAACGGAGCATTGTTTTCACTCAATAAGCAGGATGAAACCATCTCACTTTGGAATAAATCGACAGGGCTTAATAGCAGTGATATTCTGCATATTGCCTACGATAATACCACAAAACAACTCATCATCTGTTATGCCGACGGACGTATAGATTTGCTGTCTGCTGACGGCTCCGTTACCCAGATGCCGGACTTGTATCAGAAAGCGGCGACGATACCCGTAACTGTAAATGATGTCTTTGTCGCAGATGGCTGTACTTATCTGGCAATGCCGTTTGGTATTGTTTCTATCAATACTAAGAAAGCGGAGGTAATTGACACATACTATATTGGTGATAGCGCACAATCGGTAAACGTGCAGCGTTTGGCGGTGTTGGGGGATACATTGTATGCTCTTTCGCCGGAGACTTTGTATGCAGCATCTATCGGTGATAATTTGGTGGATTATTCATTTTGGAAACCTCAAAGTCTCCCTAATAACAGGATAGTGAGCGATATACAAATAGCCAACGATGCTTTGTACGCATTGCAAGACTCCGTATTGTATATAAGCAAAAACGGTAGTTGGAATCGTGTGGAAAATGTCCCATCGCTTAATTGGATTATAGGACATGCAAATCGCCTACTGGCAAATCAAAAAAGAGTAGGGGGCATCATTGAGATTGGTAAAGATGAAATACATAATTTGGGAAGTTATGGTATCACGGATATACAATATGATGCATCTTGCGACTGCTATTGGATGGCGGCTCCTAATTATGGTATTGCACGCGTAAACGGAAATAAGGAATTGCGGACTTTCCCGCCTGATGGCCCTGCAAATAATATCGGATACCGGTTAAAATATACCGGAGACCAAATCTTTGTGGCAGGTGGTGGCAGATGGGCGGTAGAGAGCAAACAGGATGGTACCTTCAGTATCTATAACGGTACTAATTGGCGTAAGATTTCTTCAGGTACTACCCGAAATCAATTGGGATTGTATGGTTATCCGAGAGATTTGGTTTCTATTTGTGCAGACCCGAATGACAGCAAGCATTTCTTTGTAGCCTTGTATGGTATGGGGGTGATAGAATATCGCAATGATGCCGCTGTCGCCCACTATGGAGTTAATAATAGTTCGCTTCGTGCTGCTGCTGAGAACAATCCGAATTATTACACACGAACAGAGGGACTGATGATAGACGAAGCGGGTAATCTGTGGGTGCTGAATACAGGGCAAAATGCTTATCCTGTGAATATTATGACTCCGCAGGGAAAATGGTACGGGTTGGATATGTATTCCAATGGTCACGCAATACGCTTTGAGACACCGTGGGAAATTACGGTGGATAATCGGGATAGTCATCGCAAGTGGATGATAGATCAGCGTAAACAAACAGGTGTCATTCTTTTGGATGATGGTGGTACTCCTACCTCCGGAAATGATGACAAATGCCTAAAGCGCAATATATTTGTAGATGGAGATAATATCCAACTGATGCCCGAGTTTATATATTGCTTGGCGCAGGATATGAACGGTGATATATGGTTGGGAACACCTTCCGGCATTATTGTGATACCTTCTACCGTAGATTTCTTCACTTCCAATCAGTGTACACGTATCAAGATACCGCGTAATGACGGCACCAACTTGGCAGATTATCTGCTTGGTACGGAGCAGATCAATGCTATTGTAGTGGATGGTGCCAACCGCAAATGGATAGGTACGGAGACATCCGGAATCTACCTGATGTCGGCTGACGGACTGACAACCATCGCACATTTTACCACCGAAAATTCCGTTTTGCCGTCCAACTCAATTCTGTCTATTGCTATCAACTCCAATACGGGAGAGGTCTTTGTTGGTACAGGAAAAGGTATTGCTTCGTACAAGAGTGACGCTTCTGCCCCGCAAGAGGATTTCAGTGGTGCGTATGCCTACCCGAATCCGGTGCGCCCCAACTATGAGGGTATGATTACCATCACCGGACTTATGGAGAATACTACCGTGAATATTGTAGATGCAGGAGGTAATCTTGTCTGCAAAACCAAAAGCAATGGTGGTACTGCTGTATGGGATGGCAAAAACTTCAGAGGACAGCGCGTCGGTAGCGGAGTTTATACCGCCTTGTGTAATGCAGAGGGTAAGAACCATACGGTAGTGAAGATATTGGTAATGAACTAACGATAGATTAGCCACATATACAAAAAAGAGGGACGATGGTCGTCTCTCTTTTTTGTATATGTATCATCTTCAGGAAATTATCCGCGGATGAGGCGGAGAAATTCATCGCGTGTCTCCTGACGGGTGAAAGCACCGGTGAAATCAGATGTGGTAGTGGTGCTATGCGGTTTTTGTACTCCCCGCATCTGCATACAGAGGTGTTCCGCCTCTACAACTACCATCACACCCAACGGGTTGAGTGTGTTTTGGATGCAGTCTTTGATCTGTGTGGTCAACCGCTCTTGTACTTGCAGGCGGCGGGCATATACATCCACTACGCGGGCAATCTTGCTCAAACCGGTAATCCGTCCGTTGGGGATATATGCCACGTGTGCTTTGCCAAAGAAAGGCAGCATGTGGTGCTCGCAGAGAGAATAGAACTCTATGTCTTTTACTACCACCATTTGGCGGTAGTCTTCCTCGAATAGGGCAGAACGAAGTATTGCCTCGGGGTCTTCGTTATATCCTTTGGTTAGAAACTGCAATGCTTCGCCTACACGCTCGGGAGTACGAACCAAGCCCTGTCGGTATGGGTTCTCGCCCAACTGTGTGAGAACAGAGGTTATATCTTTTGCAATGCGTTCTGTTTTTTCGTTATCGGGGGTAAATGTTTGCAAATTCATTGAAGTACTTGTATTTTATCGCGCACAACATACGTATCGCCCTGCAATTGCGGGAATTGTGCGAGGAATTGGTTTTTGAATGTGTTGGCCTCATCAAAGGTGCGGAAATTGCCCAAGCGAACTTTCCAAAACGGTGTCATATAGAGGACATAGACCGGCATAGAGACCTTGTCGGTAATTTCTTTTTCTAATTGTAGTGCTTCCGACTTAGCAGTTTGCTGCCGATTAGACGAGAAGATCTGTACACGATAACCGTTTATTTCGGCAATTTCCCCCTGTCCGTTGATTTTATGCTCCATCAGGGCACCGACAAGGGAATCCTGGTGCAACTGCACATTGGGCATATCATCAAATATATTCGGGCGGCTCGGTATGGAGTCGTTCGCCCGTACCGAAAAGGCCGCCAACAGGCAGAATATGGATAAAATCAGTTGTTTCATAATGTTGTATTTTTCTTTCAAAAACAATGCCACAAACGCTTAAACCTTCACTATCCTAAGCCTATCCTATGCGCATCCTATAACAAATGCCTGCTGTTCGCATATAGAACATTTCTTGATTTGCAGGCTTTGCTTTTTAATAATGGAACGAACTACCGCCGACGAACTCGCGCAAGAGTGATGTAGGTGGAATCTCCTTCTCTGGAATCGGCTCGAAATACTGCAAGAACTTGATCAGGCGGTGCGCCTCGGTGTATTCGTCGCAGTACTTGGGGACCTCGGCGAGTATCGGTTCCGCGTGACGTTTAAGCACCGCCAACTCGAAAAGCAGGGCAGAGTTGAACATCATATCCGCTTCCTCTTGATAGGGATAAATCCATGTCTGCTCGCCTCGGAGGACGGACGGACAACGGGCGATTGTGTCGCGTGCGGAGTAGTTGCGGTATTTGTAGTCGCGGACAATACGGCGCAGAAGACGAATGTCGGTTGTCGGAATCCAGTTGTGGTTGTCAATATTGATGGTCGTGAGCGCAGAGACGAATATCTTAAACGTAGCCGAGCGCGGGATATTGGGCAACAGCGACGGATTGAGTGCGTGCAATCCCTCGAGAATGATGATGCTGTCCTTTTCGAGACGCAGTTTTTGCCCTTCGTACACACGCTCGCCTTTCTCAAAAGAGTAGGTGGGCAGTTCCACTTCCTTACCCTCCATCAGGTCGCTCATCTGCTGGCGGAAATAGGGTAGGTCGAGGGCATTGATATTCTCAAAGTCCCAATCCCCGTTGGCATCACGCGGTGTATCAACACGGTTGACGAAATAGTTGTCCATCGAGATGATGACAGGCTTTATCCCGTTGACAAGCAACTGAATCTGCAGACGCTTTGAGAAAGTAGTTTTTCCGGATGAAGACGGTCCCGAGATAAGAATGAATTTCGGACGCTCCTCGCGATTGGCAATAGCGTCCGCCATCTGGGCGATTTTCTTCTCGTGCAACGCTTCGGCAAGTTTAATCATCATAAAACTGCGGTTGCCCTTGCATGCCACGTTGAAATCGCTTACATTATTGATATTCAGTAGTTTGTTCCACGAATTATATTCGCTGAAGATGCTAAACATCTTGTCTTGCGGAATCTTATCTTCGAGTACGGTCGGATTGGTGCGATTGGGGATACGCAGTAGCATTCCGTCGAAATAGGGTTCAAGGTCGAATACATTGATATAGCCGGACGACGGCATCAGCGTATTGGTGTAGTAATCAATGAAATCACCCATACGGAAATAGCGGCAGTAGGGGTTGCCAAGGGTTTCGAAGATGGTGCTTTCGCCGTCCACGCGGGTGCTGAACATCTGGATAACATCCTTGGTACGTTTCTCCTCTTCTAAAATCTTTCGGTCTTCCTGGATAATCTGCAACATACGACGCTTGATAGACTCAATCATCTCCGGCGTCAGTTTGGGATTGACCGTATCGGACGCCAGTTCACCGTCTTTGGGTTTGCGCCATTGCAGCGTGCAGTAGTATCCTTTGGAAATAGGATGCTCTATGCGTAAGTCGGCACGCGGATAGAGTTCGTTGATAGCACATGCCAACACCATACTGAGTGTTCGCACATAGCAACGCATTCCGCTAGCCGAACTGGCATCGAGAAACTCGACATCTTTGGGCTTATAGAGCAGAAAATCCAGGTTTTCCTCCTTGTAATTGACATGCGCGGCGATGATAGGATACTGCAAACGTATGTTGAGCATATCCCGCAATTCGATGAGCGAGATACCGCGCGGCACTTCATGGTAGGAGTGCGTGTTCTTACAATAGACGGTAATAGTCGGTTCCATTAGTTAAAGTCTATAATATGGTGGATAGAGATAATACCTATAATCTCTTCTGTATCAGGTGTTTCTGTAACGGCAAGGGTGGTAATATTGTACTTGTCCATTATCGCCAGAGCCTCTGTAAGCAATGCCTCTTTGTGAATACGCTTATATGATGGCGTCATCATATCGCGAGCCACAATATGCAAGTCGTCATATTTTTGGATGGCACGACGCAAATCGCCGTCGGTAATGATACCGATACAACGTTCACCATCATAGACCATTGTCATACCGAGGTGCTTCTCCGACATCTCACAAACAAGTTTGCGGAATGGTGTATCTACTTGTACGCGTGGCACATTGGTTTGCATACAGTTTTTTACGCGTGCGAGCAGTTGTCGTCCGAGTGCTCCGCCAGGGTGGTAGAGAGCAAAATTTTCAGCCTTGAAATGGCGTTTCTCCATCAGACAAACTATCAGCGCATCCCCCATTAGGGTGGTGGCGGTGGTGGAGGTCGTCGGCGCCAAACCGAGAGGGCAGGCTTCCCTGTCTACATGCACCGAGATAACTACATCGCTCTCTTGTGCTAACTGAGAATCAGAATTTCCCGTCATAGCGATGATGGTGCAACCGAGGTTGCGCAGCGGAGCAATGACATTCAGTATCTCGTTGGTCGAACCGCTGTTGCTCACGAGTAGCACCACATCTTTGCCACACACCATACCTAAGTCGCCATGCACCGCTTCTGCGGCATTAACGAATATGGCCGAAGTGCCTGTTGAAGCCAACGAAGATGCAATCTTATGACCGATAATACCCGTCTTGCCTATGCCCATCACGACGAGTTTTCCCTCGCAGGCATAGATGAGTTCTACTGCTTTGTCAAAGTTTTCATCTATCGAAGTACTGAGTTTTTTCAACTCGGCAATCTCTTCGGAGAATATATTTTTTGCTCTTTCTGAACAGGTCATTGTAGTGTCTTAACCAGGTTATCAATAGCCAATGCTTGTGTTAGTATTGTGCGTATATTGCTCAATCTCAATTGATTAGCCGCATCCGATATGGCTTTGTCGGGATCGGGATGTACCTCAAGAAACAGTCCGTCAACACCTACAGCCAAAGCGGCACGCATTAGGTAGGGTACCATCTCTCTGTTTCCGCCGGTAATACCTGCCTGGCTGCTCGGTTTTTGTACCGAATGGGTGGCATCGAATACCACGGGACAACCGAACTTGCGCATTTCAACCAGCGAAGTCATATCTACCACTATGTTTCCATAGCCGAAAGATGACCCGCGCTCTGTGAGCCAAAGTCGTTGATTGATAGGCTTGTCCGAGGGTACGGATGCAATCTTGCTAACCACTCCTTGCATATCCCACGGAGCCATAAACTGCCCTTTCTTGACGTTTACGATGCGCCCTGTCTCTGCGGCTGCTAAGAGCAAATCGGTTTGTCTGCTGAGAAAAGCAGGTATCTGCAACACATCTGCCACCTCTGCCACGGGCGCACATTGCCACGACTCGTGTACATCGGTCAGAATCGGCAAACCGAGAGTCTCTTTTACTTCCGACAATATCTCCAATCCTTTCTCCATGCCCACGCCGCGTCGCGAACTGGCGGAGGTGCGGTTGGCTTTGTCGAAAGACGACTTATATATAAGATGTATGCCCAAATCCGCACACACTTCTTTCAGCGTGTGAGCGGTTTCGAGCACCATCTCTCTGTTTTCAATCGCGCAGGGGCCTGCAATCAGAAACATAATGTAAAATAATTGTTTTGTGTAGGTGAACCGACAATTACTTATCGTACACGCGTATCCAATCTATTTCTATTTTGCCTGCACCGGCAGTTTTACCTTCGGGTAAAAACTCGGTAATTGCAGGGAAAAATGATATATCGCCGAAGTTGTTTTTGATACGTAGAATTTCTTGTCCGTTTACCGACCAAACCACCTCTTTATCAGTAATTTGTATGCCATAAATATACCATTGTCCGGCTTTC
>USNU01000030.1 GCA_900556095.1 uncultured Bacteroidales bacterium
CAGCCCCCGACATCACTATCCCTGCCGGTGTTTATACCATCGACAAATCGGGCGATAAAGGCACTGTTATTGCCTGTCCCGGAATACAAGGGGGCAAAGTAACTGCTTCATTCTATGGAAAATGTAATGCCTCCGGCGCACTTCAAACGCCGATGTATTTTATGGTTGCCGGTACGGTTACGGTAGAAAATCGTGATGGCAATCTCTTCATAGAAGTGGACGCATTAAACTCATTCGATATTCCTATCCATATCACCTATACTGTTACAGAAACGGCTTTGGAGAATAGTACCGTAGAATCGTCCTCCACCCGCAAGGTGATAGAAAACGGACAACTGCTTATCTTGCGTGGCGACGATAGATTCAACGTATTAGGCACTAAGATTCAATAAATAGGAAAAAAGACCTATAAAGCATTAGAGGTGAATATCTAATGCAAGAAAAAGGGCGGGGCGACAAACTCCCGCCTTTTTTCTTTCGGGTAAGTGAGATTTTCCGAACTATCACAATGTAATTTATCGAAGTTACACACGCCAAAATGTGTAATTTATCGAAGTTTGTTAGGTGATTTTTGCGTAATTTATCGCAATTAGGGGATTAAGGGACGATTAGAGGAAGATGGTTGTGGGATATTGGATATTGGTGAGGTAGAGGCCTTGGGCGGGGGCGGAATCGCCGGCGAGGGAGCGGTTTTGGCGGGTGATAAGGTCGGCGAAGGCTGTGGGTGTGATTTTGGCATAGCCTACCTCGAAGAGTGTACCGACGATGGCACGCACCATATTTCGGAGGAAGCGGTCGGCTATGATGACAAAGACGGCTTCGTGGTCGTTCTCGATGCGCCATTCGGCGGTGGTGATGTTGCAAATCTTGGTTTTGACGTCGGTGTGTGTGCGGCAGAAAGAGGAAAAATCCTGTGTGCCCATCAGATAGTGGGCGGCTTCGTTCATCAGGGGATAGTTCAGTCCGCTACGCACTTGTGTACGGAGCGCATATTGAAAGGGGTCTTTGCGAGTGGTAATACGATAGTGGTAGGTGCGCGAAATGGCATCGAATCGTGCGTGTGCGTCGGGGGCTACAGGGAAGAGGTTATAAATAGCGATGGGGGGTGGAAGAAAGCGGTTGAGGCGATACACTCTTTGCGCGCACTCATCGGGGAGGAGAGGCGTATCGAAATGGGCATACATCATCTCGGCATGTACGCCAGCGTCCGTCCGTCCGGCAAAAGTGAGTGGTATGGGTGAACGGAAAATAGTAGCCATAGCGTCCTCCATTACATCCTGCACCGTACCTCCGGCAGGTTGGGATTGTGAGCCATGGAACTCTGTTCCGCAATATGCAAATTGCAAAAAGTACCTCATATCTTATTATTTACGGCGGTGAAATATGATTTCCGCCATCTTATTGAGTTCGGGGGAGAGTTGCAAGAGCCACGCTATTGCCACGCCGCTCCCCAACAACACTACCGTACGCAGAATACTGCTGAGCCAGATATCGGTGGAGGGGAAGCAATGTAGCCAGAGCGCATTGAGGGCAAAAAGCACTATTATCAACGCTATGGCGAGTGCGGTTTGGCGGTTGGCGACAGAGACACGGCATACACAGCGCAAGATAAGCACCACGAGAGCGAAATAGACGGCATAGGCTATCAGGTTACTCATCGCCGCGCCATCCATTCCATAGAGAGGAATGAGGTAGTTATTCAGGCAGACAGACGCAGCAGTGAGGAAGAACGAGAGGAAGAGCGAGAAGACATAGAAGCGCGAGTAACTGAGCGCAGAGAGGCAGATGGAGAAAGTGGCAATAATGATTTGGTTAATACCGAGGATCAACACTACATTCTTCGCGACAGCATAGGTGCTGCCGTTGGGCAAGAGATGGAAAATAAGGTCGATATTGAACCATATAGCGAGGAAAATGAGTCCGCCGACGAGGAGGAGGTTGTTGGATACCCGGCGCATCAAGCGTGATGCTCCCTGCCTATCCTGCTCCTTTATGGCGTGCGCCAACTGCGGGGAAGCGATGGCGGTAACCGAACGGTAGGGGATACTGACCATGACGGCGATATAGGTGGCGATGGCATATATGCCCGTGCTGTCGAGTCCCATCTTGGCGGTAATAAAGAACGAAGAGAGTGCGGGTGCGAGTACACTTGCGACAGCAGATATAAAGAGAAAGCCCGTATAGAGGAGGTAGTTGCGCACCAGCGATGGATTATTGCGCAAGAATGTCCAGTCGGGGCGTAGAGAGATATGCCCGACAGCAAAGAGGTAGGCAAGGTTAATTAGGGCGGCGACAGCATAGTTGAGGCACAGGCCGATGACAAAGCCGTCCATGGAGAGGATACGGAAAGCGTAGAGGAGATATAGAGCCAACATACCGATACGGACGACGAGTTCGCGCACTGCGCGTGGTACGACGATGCGCATCAAGACATTGGCGTTGGTTTCGAAGATAGTCTGATAGAGCATAAAGAACGCCAGCGGGAGGACCATATAATAATAATCCATAAACAGCGGCGATTTGTCTCCAAACCAATTGCCGAGGGGGATGTGGCACGCCCAATAGACGAGGGCAAACAGCAGAAAGCCGAAAAGGGGGACGACCAGTGTATAGAAGAAAAAGCCGTGGTCGCGGGTGTCAGCGTCTTTGAAATAAGGATAGAAACGAATGATAGATGTGTTGGTGCCGAGTTGTGCCAGCCCGATAAACAGTGTAGCAGCATCAACAAGAACACGCGCGAGTCCGATTTCTTGCGCAGACAGAAAGCGGGTAAGGACGAAGAAAGTAGTCAAAAAGCCCACCGCAACCCCTATGTAGGTTACGATGGTGCCTTTGATACTTTGTCTTGCGATAATACCCATATAAAATAATTATTAGTCCAATCAGGCTACAGGGTCTAATTGGACTAATAAGACAGAACGTTTATTATTTCTCGATGCCGAGCAGTTCAACCTCGAAAATAAGCGTGGAGTACGGAGGAATAGAACCTGCCTGACGTGCGCCGTAGCCAAGTTCCTGAGGGACATAGAAGCGGAATTTGCTTCCTACAGGCATGAGTTGTACACCCTCTGTCCAACCGGGGATGACCTGATTGAGAGCGAAAGTGATAGGTTCGCCACGGTCAACACTGCTGTCGAAGACAGTACCGTCGGTGAGGGTACCATGGTAGTGGACTTTTACCTTGTCGGTAGCAGTCGGCTTTGCACCTTTACCCATCTTGATAACTTCATACTGGAGTCCGCTCTCGGTGGTGACAACGCCCTCTTTGAGTTTGTTTTCCTCGAGGAATTTCTTTCCGGCAGCAATGGCTTCACCGTACTTGATTTGTGTCATCGTATTCTCAATGTACTCACCTGCGGTGCGGCTATCGAACTGAGTGTCATAGTCGTACATACCGTTGACAAATCCCTGTTTGATAAGTTCGAAATTGGTTGCGACATTCTCCATACCCAGCAATCCGGTGGGTTCCTGCTCGCGGATGGCACTACCGATTTGCTTACCCATCATAACGAGTTGAGGGTTGCGTGCACTGACTTTCATCGCCTTGTTGATATTCTCGATGAAGTCCTTTTGCGCGATGCCGTCGGTGTCGTTAGCCAGCAGGTACATACGCATCTGGTCACCATTGAGCATACCGAAAGCGTAGTTGATACTATCGGTGAAGTTTTTGAGTTCAACGGTTTTCACTTTGCTCGGGCATTTGCCTTTGACGGTTTTGCCAGCCTGTGTATCGGTTGTTTTGCCATAAGACGCCTGGAAGAACGTGCGTGCGTCAGCGGCTTTCATGACAGTAGTGTCGCCATTGAGGGCGTTAACCAGACCTTGGAAGAGCATTTTCTCGTTGAGCGTCCAATGCTCGTTCTCTGCGAGTCCTTTGGATTCAAACGATTTGATACCCGTGCCGACGTTGCGTCCTGCTTGTGCCGCCTCGCTCAGCGTTTCCTCTTTGCCATTGTAGCCTTCTTCGAGAGCGGCGATAAACTCGTTGACGCTCTGTTTGCTGCTATCTTTGGCAAGTTGGTACATCTTGATTTGGGCACCATTGATGAAGCCCAACGCATAGTTGAGGGAGTCGTTTTGGCTCTCCAGAACAGCGTCCTTGGCGGTGTAACTATTGCCGCATGACACCATAGCCATAGCCGCAAGGACGATAATACTCATTTTTTTCATTGTTGTATGATGTTATTTGTTTTATTAGTCTAATAGGGCGAATTAGTCCGATGGGCCTAACGGGGCTAATTATTCGATGCCGAGCAGTTCAACGGTGAAGATGAGTGCTGCATAAGGGGGGATAGCCGCGCCTGCACCCTGTGCTCCGTAGCCGAGTTGATAGGGGATGTACAATTTGTACTTGCTTCCTATCGACATCAACTGCAAGCCCTCAGTCCAACCTTTGATGACCTGGTTGAGCCCGAAAGTGATAGGTTCGCCACGTTTGTAACTGCTGTCAAAAACTGTGCCATCGGTGAGTGTACCCTCATAGTGCACCTTCACTTTGTCGGTGGCTTTTGGTTTTTGCCCGATAGTAGCCTCGATGATTTCGTATTGCAATCCACTGGGTGTGGTTTTCACTTCGGGGCGTTTTGCGTTCTCGGCAAGGAACTTCTCACCTGCTTCCTTGGCTTGTCCGGCAATTTTCTGCTCCAACTCGGTGAAGAATTGGTTGAGGATAGTCTGCGCTTCCGTATAAGCGATTTCGGGTTGTTGTTTTTCCAAGACGTGCTCAATACCTTTGGCGAGGTCTGCATAGTTGAGTTTTTCGACGCCGCTGCTGAGCAGTTGCTGACCCATAGAGAGTCCGAGTGCATAACTGATTTTGTCCATTTTGTATAGTTTTTATTTGTTAGTCGATATGATTTTATACATTATCTAAAATCTTAATATCCGTGTATATTTTGAGGTTCGACGCTCCCTCGCAGGTGATTCGTAGGTGATTCGTCCGTCCTTCGTAGTCGGTATGTAGTGATCAACGGAAAGCAGATATTAACAAACCGCATGTTTTTATTTGCAAAGTTCCTGCATGCGGGCGATGTATTTGCCGAGAATGTCGAACTCGATATTGACAATACTGCCCTCCTGTATATATTTGAAATTGGTTTCCTCGTGGGTATAAGGGATGATACAAACACTGACATAGCCCTTTCCGTCCACCACGTCGGGTTCGCAGACTGTCAGGCTCACACCGTTGATACAGACAGAGCCTTTGTCCACGGTAAGGTAGCCACGGCGAATCATCTCCTTGCTACTATCATACTCGAAACGATAGTACCAACTGCCTTCGGTTTCCTGCACGTTGATACATCGGGCAGTCTGGTCCACATGCCCTTGCACGATATGCCCGTCGAGCCTCTCGTTGAGCAACATTGAGCGCTCCACATTGACCCAGTCGCCCTCGCGCAGAAGACCGAGATTAGATCGAATAAGCGTCTCCTGCATAGCAGTTACGGTATAGAGGTCGCCCTCAATCTTCACCACCGTGAGGCACACGCCGTTGTGGGCGATAGATTGGTCGATACTCAGCGCGTCCGAGAAAGGATTGCGCAATGTGAAATGTTTATTGCTTTGTTCTTGCTCAATCTTAACGACTTGAGCCATGGTTTCTACGATTCCTGAAAACATTGAAATCAAATTTAATAAGAATTACACAATATATAATAAAGAGTACGGTGCCGATACCCATTCGCACCCACATACCGAGGTCATAGGCTCCATAATAGATTGCCAACAGACCGACAGTTACAAGGGTATAAGCACCGATACGCTTGAGGTCATACGGGATAGTGAGGTATTTGCGCCCGACAAAATACGAAAGCAGCATAATGACAAAATAGCATACCGTGCTGCTTGCGGCAGATGCCATATAGCCGATTTTTGGCACAAATATCGCCTGCAAAGTGAACGTTATCACCACGCCAATGAGCGAGAACCAGGCCCCCCATTGGGTCTTGTCGGTCAGTTTGTACCAAAAACTGAGGTTGAAATAGATACCCTGGAAGATATATGTCCACAGCACGACAGGAACAATCTTCAAGCCTTCCCAGTAACTCGGAGCAATGATAAACTTGAGCAAATCAAGGTAGAACACCATACCGAGAAGGATAAGATACGAGAAGAGAATATAGTACTTCATCGCATCGGCATACGCCTCCACCGACTTGCGGTCCTTGTGCTTGGCGAAGACAAACGGTTCGTAGGCATACCGGAATGCCTGCGTAAACATCATCATCACCATAGCGACCTTAAAGCATGCGCCATAGATACCGAGTTGGGTCTGTGCGTCCGCGCCAGTGTAGAAGAAGGGGAACAAAATACGGTCGAGCGTCTGGTTCATGATTCCGCACACACCCAAGACAAGCAACGGCAGCGAATAACGCAGCATACGTTTGAGCAACGACCATGAGAAAACAGGGGCTTGGCTCTTGCGGGGTTCCATAATAGCAGGGAGCAGGCAAAGGGTCTGAATAGCCGTAGCAATGATATTCGCCACAAAGACATAGCCCACCCCATAATCGGGATTATACCACGCAGAGATAATGCTCCAGTCCTGTATCTTCGGGCAAAGCACCAAGAAAAACAGGTTGAGCAGGATATTTAGAAAGACAAAAAGCAGTTTGAGCGCGGCAAAACGAATAGAACGTTTCTTGTAGCGAAGATAAGCAAAGGGGATAGAGGCAAAAGCGTCCATCGCCACCACAACACTCAACAGCGCAATAAACTCAGAATGAGACGGATAGCCCAATACGTTGGCTAACGGTTGGCGGAAAACACAACATAGCACGGCAAACAACAGCGAGGTGCTGAAAAGGCTAATCATCGCCGTGGTATAGACCGTAGTGGGGTTCTCCTCTTCCTTGTTGGCAAAGCGGAAGAAACCCGTCTCCATACCATAGGTAAGAATCACCAGCAAGAGTGCCGTCCAAGCATATAGGTTCGTAACAATACCATAATCAGCCTGTTGCGCCAAGACATAGGTGTACAGAGGGACCAACAGCCAGTTCAAGAACTTACCGATGATAGACGAAAGACCGTATATCACGGTGTCTTTCGCAAGAGACCTAAGCCCCCCTCGTTCCCCCTTCGAAGGGGGAAGATTCAGAGTTGGGTCTGTATTGTTGCTATTACTTGATCTATGTTGCATAAAACCTATTCGTTTATAAATCGGAGTACTTTGTAACCCCTGCCGAGATAGTTTAGGATATCCGCCTGCCGATAAATCTTATTTTCATCATTCATCGCCCGCGCCACTCTGCAAATCCTCCTTTGAAAGGGGATTAGAGGGTCCCACAATAATCACGATTTCGCCTTTGGCTTCACGCTCTTTGAAGGAAACAATCAGTTCCGCGAGGGTACCACGGCGGGTCTCCTCAAACTTCTTGCTAATCTCACGACTGACACTCGCTTTGCGGTCTGCGCCCAGCACCTCTGCCAACTGCTCCAAGGTCTTCACCAAACGGAAAGGCGACTCATAGATAATCATCGTGTGGGTCTGTTCGGCGAGTTGTTGCAGACGGGTCTGACGCCCTTTCTTCTGAGGAAAAAAGCCCTCGAAATAGAACCTGTCGCATGGCAAGCCGCTATCCACCAATGCCGGAACGAAAGCCGTTGCGCCGGGCAGACATTGCACCTCCACACCTCGCTCTACGCACGCACGCACAAGCATAAATCCAGGGTCGCTGATACCGGGAGTACCCGCGTCGGAAACCAATGCCACATTCATCCCCGCAGCAATACGCTCCGCCATAGAGTCGGAAGTCTCATGTTCGTTGAATTTATGGTGTGCCTTGAGCGGAGTATGGATATCATAGTGCTTGAGCAACACCGACGAAGTGCGTGTGTCTTCGGCGAGAATCAAATCGACCTCTTTCAACACACGCAAAGCGCGCAACGTAATATCTTCCAAATTGCCGACAGGGGTCGGGACGACATAGAGCATAGATAGACAAAGAATAAAGAACAAAGAATCAGGCGAAGCGGCGGTGGAGAGCATTGACAAACAATTCGTAACTCGGTTGTTCTTTGTCCCAGTTGAAATGTCTGTCGATATATTCCATTGCCTCATCGAAAGTGTTTAGTCCGTTGAGGTCTGCAATAGTGCGCTGCATCAGTTCACCGTTCTTGCCAAACAACTCGCGCTGATAGAGGAAACGGTCGCCGATAGAGATTGCCTGCTTGAGGTCTGTCACGGGTGCACCATAAGCCGTATTGGCTTTGTGAGCATCGGTATGTACAGGCTCTGCGGGTGCCACAGCCGGAGCAGGTTCCACTTTCGGTTCTTCCTGCGCCGGTTCTGCTACGACGGTTTCCGGTTGTGTTGCCGGTTCCGGTTGTGTTGCCGGTTCCGGTTGTAGTTGCTCTTGTGGTTCCTCCACTGCCTCAGCGGGAGTCTCCTGTACGGGTTCTTCTTCTGCCACTTCTGCCGTTACAAGTTCCGGTTCTTCGGTGTCATCGTCCATCAGGAGTTCCACTTCCACCTCGGGTTCCTCGTCCATTGCAGGACGGGCTTCCACCTCTACGAGGCGTTGCTCCAGTTCCTCCATCAAGTCGCGTTGCACCGCCAATGCCGCATTGGCGGCATTGAGGGCTTTTTGCAACTCTTCAATCGTCTTATCTAATGTGGCGATACGCTTCTCCAAACCGGCAGAGTAAGTGGCTATCGCCTGTATAAAATGTCCGTTATCCATCTGTTATTTCGTCATACTTAATTCATAATGGGGCTTAGCACGCCACTTTCTCAAGCCATTTGACCATTCCGAGCATAACGCCCATCGAGACAAGGCAAACGCCGAGGAACACCGCCCAGCAGTACTCAATCGGCCAAGCGTTATACATTACGGGGCCTACCCAAATCATCAAGTTGCCGAGAGCAGTAGCACCCAACCAGAGGCCTTGGCAGAGACCTACCATGTGGCGTGGAGCGACCTTGCTGACAAAGGAGAGACCGAGCGGCGAGATAAACAACTCAGCCACCGTAAGGAAGAAATAGGTTACTACCAACACCCACGGACCTGCTTTGGTCAGACCGGCAGGCGCCATTTGCTCTGCGTCCATAGCACGAAAATCCGTACCCGAAGGATAGGCCATTACCGCCGAGAATATCGTCAGGAACAGATAAGCACAAGCCGCGATACCCATACCGATAGCAATCTTACGCGGGGTAGAGATAGCCTTTCCCTTGTGTGCCAACGAGCCGAAAATCCACATAATAATCGGTGTGAGCACAATCACGAAGAACGGATTGAGAGCCTGCCAGATCTCGGGTGCAATCGATTGCGTTACCACAAAGTCGCGTGCAAAGACCGACAATGATTGTCCGTTCTGGTGGAAACTGAACCAAAAGAAAATAGCCACGCCGAGTACTGCGAACAGCGCATACATACGTTGCTTAATCTCCTGAGCCATAGCGGCTTTCTCCTCAGCCGTATAGGTAACAGCATTATCAGTAATTTTCTTAGCGGGTTGCGGGAATATCTTTTTGGTGCAAAGGAAAATAACGAGCGAAAGCAACATAGCCGCCACCGAAGCAATAAACGAATAGTGGATACCGGTATTGAACACATTGATATAGTCCTGGCAGAAAGCCGCATTGTCCACGAAGTGGTAACCGCTTGTCATCACCTGTTGCATAGTTTCGGTGAACTTGGTGGTAACTACCCCGTCAGCCAGGTACTGGTGGCAGAGTGCAGGCATATCCGCATTATACACCAATTCGTGTGCTTTGAGCCACCATTGGCGGAGCAGCGGAGCCACAAACGGCGCAATCAGACCGCCGATATTGATAAACACGTAGAAGATTTGGAACCCTGAATCGCGTTTGTCCTTGGCTTGCGCCAACACCTCCGGACCTTTCTTAGCCGCTTCTTCCTCAAGTTCGTCGTACATCTTACCTACGATGGCTTGCAAGTTGCCTTTGAAAAGTCCGTTACCAAACGCTATCATCAGCAATGCCACACAAGTAAAGACCAAGATGCCCCACCACATAGCATCGCCATCGGTTTGGCTGAACACAGGTATCGACAATGCTACATAGCCTAATGCCATGATTATCAAGCCCCATTGAATGGTCTTGTTGTAGTTTTGCGTCTTATCGGCAATAAGACCACCGACGAGACTCAGCACGTAGCTACCGCAATAGAACACAGAGTAG
>USNU01000031.1 GCA_900556095.1 uncultured Bacteroidales bacterium
ATTCGCTGATAAATAGTCTGTAAATCAAGTGTTTACAGACTATTCTTTTTCTTCTTCATCTTCTTTGGAACGCGCAAATTCCTGCAAAAGATATTCCTCGCTATTTTTCTCTGTACTATCTCTATTGCACGAATCCGGTTCATATACCACGTCTCCTTCCATAGGAACCATGCCAGTCGGATGGCTTTGTGGACCACATGAAGACAAAAGTGGAGCCATGGCAGTGAGGCATGTGCTAATGCCCACGATTGAGATGGCTTTGCCTAATTTGCTCCGGTTGTTCAGTTGTTCGGTCAGGTAGCGCACTTCTTGTTCGCAGGCGGGACAACTACCCGCACAGTCGCCTTCGTGCGTACAGATATGCGGAGTATATTCAATCTCATTGGCATCTGCAATCTCTTGGCGAATACGTTTCAGTTCTTCGCATACATCTTTTCCTTTTTTCATATTGTATTGATATTTAGCAGGTTACTGTTTTTTATCACGGATAACATAGGTCAGTCGGTCAAAATGCCGTACCCCTATCTCCTTTAGTTTTTCGATACTTTGTGCCACATTTTTTTGGGTGTTGTAGTGGGGTATCAGGGGGACACGCACCGTGATATCGTCTGCCCGTCCTTGTGCCAGCAGCCATTGTAAGTTGGCGATTGTTTGTGTATTGTCGCACATCGTATATCGCTGATACACAGACGGATTCATATCTTTTATGTCCACTGAAAAATGTTGTATGTCTTGTGCTGCTTGCGCCAAATGGGCAATAGGTACATTCAGTGAAGTCTCCACATCTATACTCCACGCGGCAGGACATTTCTTCCGAAACTCACTGATAAAATGGCTTTGCAACAAGGGTTCCCCGCCTCCGAAAGTGATACCTCCGCCGGTGGCAAGGAAGTATAGATTGTCTGTCATCACATCGCGTATCAGTTCTTCCGCGGTGTAGTGTCTGCGCTCTGCCGTAGGGTCGATGGCAAAACGATTTAAGCAGTAAGCACACCGCAACGGACACCCTTGCAGCACAACCAATGTGCGCACGCCTCGACCGTCCAGCACTATCCGATGTCGTGAAATGGCTGCTATGGATACGCTCGTTATTGTCCGACCTTCATCTTTCATAGTACAATGTGAGAGTAATAACTTTGTAAAGAGAAGAGTGGGTGATTAGTGGGTGATTAGTGGGTGATTGTGCATAGGATGTGCATAGGTTGGTAGATGATTATCCTTATCGTTGTCTGCGTAGTACATAGAAGTCCCAAAGCACACTACGTTTCCGGATACCGGTTGGGTAGGGATTTATAGTCTTTGCCATGTTCTCAGTCCGCTTGCTCGTAAAGTGTTTTTTCATGCGATGATAGTCCTTTCGGGCTTGTAGGGCGGCTTTGGCTTGTTGCGGTTTGCCGGTAATTAAAAGTTGTAATGCAGCGACATAATCCAAGACGAAGCGCACCGCCAATACCCACCATAACCTATTCGCTGGTAGATTCTTATAAATCATCAACAGATTATTGCGAAAATTCAAGTAGGTCTTGCGTGGATTTTCGTATGCCAACGCACCTCCGCCAAGGTGATAGACAATGGAGTCGGGTAGGCATACCAACCTGTATCCGCGGCAGTTGAGACGCCAGCAGAGGTCTATCTCCTCCATGTGCGCAAAGAACTCGCCATCCAATCCGCCTACTTCTTTATATATATGTGTCCGCACGCACATACACGCGCCCGAGGTCCAAAGCACATCGGCGATGCTGTCATATTGTCCCTTGTCTTGCTCTACATAGTTGAGCAGTCGCCCACGGCAGAACGGATAGCCGAGTATATCCAAATATCCGCCGGCAGCCCCCGCATGCTCAAATGTGTCGCGGTGCAACCAACTGCGAATCTTCGGTTGCACAGATGCCACTTCCGGGTGTGTCTCCATGTAGTTGAGTATAGGTGTCAGCCATTGGGGAGTTACTTCAACGTCTGAATTAAGTAGAACAACGAACTCGCTATCTATCTGCGCAATAGCCTTGTTATAACCTTCGGCAAATCCATAGTTTTTGTCCAATACTATGGTGCGCACTGTCGGAAACTCTTCCGCCAAAACGGACAGCGACTCATCGGTCGAACCATTGTCTGCCACCACCACCTCGCACTCGGTAGTAGGTGTATATTCCACCACGCTCGGCAAGTATCTACGGAGCATTTCCGCCCCGTTCCAATTCAATATAACTACACTACAACGCATCTATATCCCCTTTTCTCAATTCATAATTCATAATTATCTCCGCCGTCCCCATTTCCATCGGTTATGTGTCCACAGCCACTGTTCCGGTTGTTCTTTTATGTTCTCTTCGAGGCGTTTGGCATAGAGGGCGGTTATCTCATTTTCGGCGGTAGTCGCCGGATCTTCTGCAATGGTTTCGAACTGCACCTCATAGTATCCGCGTTTAGGACTGCGTATGTAGGCATAGAGTACGGGATACCCAAATTTCTTCCCCAGCACTTCGCCCCCGTCAAGGAATCCCGTATCGTGATGTAGGAATTCTGTCCAATAACGGGTTACATTTGGACGGGGTTTTTGGTCGCTCAGGAAGCCGTAAACCATCTTTTTACCCTCGCGGCGCAAGATTATCATCTGACGCAAAATAGTCTGTTTTTCTATTAAAATGCCACCGCGCTTGCTGCGAAGCATATTCATTAGTTTATTCATTTGCTCATTCGCTTGATGTCTGTACACACTGCCTTGCACTAATCCGTCCCGTTCAAGGTACTGCCGATTATAGTCCGTAAACCATTCCCAGTTGCCTATATGTGCCAACATCACGATGACACTTCCATGTTCATCCGCAAGACGTTTTACCAACTCGTGATTGCCGAAACGCACGCGCTCACGCATATCGCTTTCGGATAGTCCGTACCCGTATATCGTCTCTACTACAAGATCGGAAAAATGGTGATAAAACTGCTTTTCGATACGACGTATTTCGCGCGCTGATTTTTCCGGAAAAGAATCTGTCAAGTTCTTGCGCACCAGTTTCCGCCGGTAACGCACCACATAATATATGATAGGAAACAGCACCCAATCGGCAAAAAAATAATGTATGCCAATGGGTATTTTGCTCAGCACTTTTATCAGATGTTCCATCTATTCTTCGTCCTCGTAATAGCCTTGTTCTATGCCATATTGCAATTCCCCGTCCATCACAAGTTGGATCTGCACACCCGTGATAGTACTGCCTTGTGCTTTGGCGGCTTTCAGAACGTAGTCTAATTGTTCCGTTTCGTCCACTTCGCCGTCCATATATTCGGCTTCACCTGTCTGTTCATCGTATTGAAGCAGACCTTTTTCTTCCAGATAGTCGTCCATGGCGTCCAATACCAAAAGCACATCGTTTAGATTCATGCCTTTGCGGTCTTCTGCCGGAATCAGATTCCAGATGTAGTCTATTTGCTCACGTTCTTCGGGGTCAAGCAGACTCAGTTCAATTGAGTTATTTTCCATAATATGTGAATTTATTTGCAAAGGTACAGTTTTTTTTGTACTTTTGCAAAAAATATCTTACTGAAATGTCTAACTTTGTTCAGCGTACGCTCTCGGGAGCGGTATATGTCGGTTTGGTGGTGGCTAGTATCTTGGTTCACCCTGTTTTTTTCGGTGTATTGTTCGGTTTGGTAACTATGTTGGCGGTGCGTGAATATCACCATTTGATGCATTCCGATCGTTTTCTCACCGTCGTTTCCACTATTGCGGGCGGCGTGATGTTTTTCGGGGCTGCATTCTGTTTTGTGATAACCACCTATTACAATGATCTGATTATCAGTATTCTGTGTGGGGTATATCTGTTTATGGTGCTATTCGTCCTTATTTCCGAACTTTTCCGCAGGGCAGAGAATCCGATACACAACTGGGGAAATTTTCTTGTCAGTCAGGTGATGATTGCGTTGCCGTTCTCGATGATGTGCTTTGTGCTGTATGCCAATGCATGGTTGCTGCTGGCGTTGTTCGTGCTGATTTGGTTGAACGACAGCGGCGCCTATTGTGTGGGTAGTCTGATGGCCAAACGCAAAGGCGGCAATCATAAGATGTTTCCCCGTGTGAGTCCGGGTAAGTCATGGGAAGGACTGATTGGTGGCGCCATCGTAGCGATAGGCATTGGTGCTTTGCTGGCATATTTGGGGTGGTTCAATAGGCTCAGTCCGCTGAATACGTATGCGGTGGGAATGGTATTTGCTTTGGTGGTAGTAGTCTTTGGTACGTTGGGCGACCTGATGGAGAGCTTGATGAAACGCACCATCGGTGTCAAAGATTCCGGCAAGTTCCTCCCCGGCCATGGCGGAGTATTGGATCGTTTTGATTCTATCTTGCTGGCTACCCCGGCTGTTTGCCTTTTCCTCTACCTCCTCATTGCTATCTTATAAATAGCCTAAACATCGCCTGCCTACCGGTAGCTATCGCCTGCCTATTGGTGGCTATCGCGTGTATCCCTGCTATAAATCACGGTATTATTCGTAAGTAGAGCATTCGCCACGGTATACCGTCATCCCCCAAAAATGGAGGCTCCGCGCCTCCATTTTCGTTCTCAGTGTCCCCTCACAAACTGTCCTTCGGGTTGATATTCGAGGAAGCAACTCCCATCGTTTTGTTCCTCTTCCATTGCCAATTGTTCTTGTGCCAAATATTCTTCGTACGTCATAGTTTACCAAAATTTGTTCGCAGCAGGGTTGTATTCAAATCCCGCTTCTGCCAATTTTTTCACGATGTCCTCTCTGGAAATCTGCATATCCTCGCACAGTGCATCAAGGGTGCTATACTCGTCTCGCAGTTTCATATTGATGACGCTCATCAGCATCATCGGATCATTAGGTAATTCCATTTTTCGCAAATTTTCTTTTTGGGTGCAAAATTACAACATTTTCGCAATACTGCCAAACTTTGCACAAATAGATCGAAAAAATAGAAACGTTTGAAGAATAGAGATGTGGTGATAGAAATGTGAACTATAAAAACACACGGAATAATTGTGAATTTCACAAATGATAAACGCGTGCAATTCACAATATATGTGCATTAATTCACGAAATAGAGTAGTGTGTATATGCTATTTGTGAAATGTAAACAAGTAGATTTATGTTCGTGTCGTGGAACAATCGGAGTACGCTCATTATGTGCTATAATCCGCATTTTCACTATATAACTGCAAGTATTTCAATAAATATCGAAATTATATAAAGTAATACTTTAACAACAATAACAGAACGAGAACATATCCGGTGTGATCGGTGTATTTTTTCGTAAATATAAAATAAATCGTCTAATTATCAGCATATTACGACTTTTACATAAAGTTATAGTAAAATATAATATCCCATATACGTCGCAATATTCATATATATGTATTATCCAAAGATACACAAATGTAAATCAAATATACATCACAAATGTGTATTTGTGCCAAAATCATACGATTTGCAAATGTGAAAAAGTTTTCGTATCTTTGCAGCGTATTTTTGTGAATTGGAGTAGCTGCATATATTCCTACAAAGGCTACCTAAAAGAAAAAATATCCGTTTTTACGAGAATCAGATATTTCTGACAAATTATAGATATAATAGCAAATAGCAAATGTCGTCACGATATAATAGATAATGAGTATATGAGTACAGAGCGTGAAAGACTAATGAAACTGATGGAAACTGAAGGGTTAAACGCCAAACAGTTTGCCAACGAGGTGGGCATACAGGCAGGCACTATCTCAAATATCGTCAATGGGCGCAACAAGCCCAGTCTGGAGGTGCTACAGAAGGTGCTTCATCGTTTTCGTACTGTTTCGTCCGATTGGATGATTTTGGATTCCGGCAGTATGTATCGCCCTATTGGGGAAGCGCAATCGCGCACCTTATTCGATGAACTCCCCGTCGAACCGCCAATGATTGTGCCTGACGAAAGCGAAAGAGATGAGGAAAAGAATGAGACTGCACAGGAACATAATTACGCTGGCGTAAACGAGCAGCAAAATAAAGTGTCCCCTGCGGGCGCACGAGGAGAGGCAATACGGAATAGGAAAATTGAAAAAATAGTGGTTTTCTTCGACGACGGCACTTATGAGCAACTTTTGCCCGGTTAAATACGGCTGTTGATATATAGAAAACCCACCGTCGGTGTGTGCCGGCGATGGGTGGTTTACGTGTTTTTTGTTTTATTATTGGGCACCGTAAACCTGCGAGAAAACATAGCCATACAGGGTCTTGTACTTGCTTTGTTTGCGGAAGGCAATCAAGTCTGCGGCTTGCTTCGAAGCGTCTGCCATGCGCACCCTTGCGGCTTTCACTGCTGCCGCAAACTTCTGTTGCACTTCAGTTTGGGCTTCGGTGGGAACCGAGCGGGTATGGGTGTAGGTTTGGGTGAACTTGCAACCAGAGTCTTTTCGCAGTGCGAAACCCACGGTGTGCGTTTTCTTTACCTTGCCGTGCAAGGCTTCAATTGGATAATTGTAATCTACTTTTGCCATAGTTTAATCTGTTATTTTTCGATATTCGTCGGCGATGAGGTAGCCGAGGAGGGTTTTGTATTTTTTTTGTTGTTTGAAATTTGCCAGGTCTTTGGCCTGTTGACTGGCGTCGCGAAGACGGGTAACGGCCGCCGTGTGCGCACTTTTGAATTGAGTTTGGTTTTTTAATTCGTTTTCCGTGAAAGGCGTTGTGCGTTTATTACATCTCGTGCCTGTGTACTGAGTGCCGTTGCGGACTGCAAAGTAAGTGTCGGAGTGTGAGCAGACTTTGCCCCACATGCTCTCAATTAGAATCATTGGTTTTATTTTTGCCATAGTATTTATATAAGTTATTTTTAAGTGTAAAAAGGTGTGTGATCGATCTTCTCCTTTTATTATTTATCTAAAATTTTTGAGACAAAAAAAGCAAGTTTTTCAAAACTTGCTTTTTGTGAATGTTATGAATGAATCAGTTTGTTTTTTTGATTTTCCTGTATTGTCCGCGGCAATTTACGCCGTATTCGTCTTTGACATGTTCGATCCATCCTTGTTGAATCCAAATGTTCCGCACTTTCGTTGGGTTGCCCTTATAGTGGTTCATTTTTGTGCAGATTTCACCGAGTTGTTGAAATGTAAAGGTATCCCCGAGAGGTTCATATAAATCGGGGTAAACTACCTGCGGTGGTATATCTGCGGCGCAAAGTTCGAATTTTTTGCCAAAGTAGCGCAAAGTCTGTGACAGTGAATACTCAGCCAAGTATTTCGCCCAGGCCAAGCAAGCCTGTCTTTTTTCCTCGTCTTCGGGGCGAGGTTGCTCGTTCCACTCCTTCTGGTCGCAGCCAAAGAGGGCGGCATACATGTATGCGTTGCGTGTAAAGTTGACAACGCCGCGCCGATATATAAATAGTAAAGCAACGTTAGCGGTAGCAGTGTACCGGTTTTCCAATTCATCGCGATATTTTTCTGCCTCGGTATCGATCCAAGTGGCATAGCGAGTGCCGCTTTGCTGAGTAAGCGATTTAGCCAAGTCGTATATGCGGTTTTGCTCATCGGGGGTCAAAGGAGTAATACGTGGTTGATGGAGTGTAAGTCCCTCAAGCGTAGCGATCATGAATCGCCCAGCATCTCCTTCTCCAGCACTGGAGAAATTATCGACGAGTGCGGGTGTTCCCGCGAGTGCAAAGTTACAGGCCACGGGTCCGCTAAATTTGGAGCCATCTTTACGACGAAGTTTGTAATCGCCTTGGTCGTAAGCGTTTTTAATGATTTCTCGAGTAACCTGAAATTCGGGTCCTCCTCCTGTGCGAAAGAAAGAATTTCCCTCGTCATCATAAAGAAGTGTCGTTTTTTTGTTTGCCCTGTTTAATACATCGAAAAAAGCAGCGGAAGTTATATCCGTTGGTGTGATACGACAAGATTGTTTTGGTTTAGGCGGCATTTGGTCGCCGGGTTTAAGCCGGGCAACTGCGCGGTCGTATATATCCCATTCTTCTTCGGCTTGTTCATCCTCTTCATGCAATGGTTTTGCCAACATTTTGAGGCGTGGGAAAATGATGGATGATTTTCCCGCCGACTGGTCGGCGATTAACAAAGAAAGAAAAGCAAAATGATGTTTGATGGCATCATACCAGTAGTTAAATTGAACATCTGACAATAATGTACCCAGGACGGGGTTTGCCAGTATTAAGGTTGGTACAATGAAGGGTTGTGAAAGATTTTTTGTAACCAACTCAAGAATGGGTGGTAAAGGATATTGAGGAAGAGAGGGTGTGGATGATTGTGTATCTATGTCCATCCCGTCCTCTTGAGCTGCATATTTGGCGTCAGCTACGCAATTATTGATTGCACGCTGAAATAGATTATTCATAGATGCGCCGCCGTTGTGGACGATGGAGCATGCCGAGCGGAGGGTGGAATCGATGTCCGTCTGCGGTATACCCGTTATGTGTTGTGTTGCCTGCCGGGCCGCATGGTGGTTATTATTACATATTAGTAAAAGATTAACATAAATCTTGAACATATTTCTATTTCTATCTCCGACATGGATGCCGTCGGGCATAGCAAGGCGAATGAACTCATCGACTATGTCGGATAGTTTTGCGCCTTGATATTCGGTTTGGATGTTTGGTAGTGGCTTATCTTGTGGTTTGTAAGCCAGTGCGCCCGTAGGCGCGGATTGGTTTGTGTTTATGTCTATCATATTGTTTGATTCACTTAAATTATCTATTTTGTTGGTATTATTATCGATTTGGATGAAATGTGTTGCCTGCTCGGCTTCTTCTTCGGTCATATAGCAGTAATTCGGGTCGAAATATAGCAGGTCTTTGTCGGTCGTGAGGAAAAAACCGCGCCCGAGATCTATGCATTGTGAATCGAGATATGTCTCCAGCCCCAGTGCGGAGGCAATGCGGCGTTGCGCGGTGGGGATAGTCTCTCCGGGGAGACGATCTGCCCAGAGGTGCAATCCGTGTTGTTTAATAGTGATTTGCACCATGCCTATTTTGAGTTCTTGGACTCGTGGTGCGATGACATCATTGTATATTTTTCGCACATCTCCGTGTATGCCATCGAGGTCAATGCCGACAGCGAGGGAGGGGATGATATTGTTCCGTCTTCCTTTTCCAGGTTCTCTCAGCCCTTGGGCACAGAATAAGAGGGGCAGGTTTGTTTTCATTCGTTTCATGTATTCCTCGTCGGGCGATACGCCTTGGGTAAGTTTTGCACGAAACCCGTTTACGTTTTGTCCGACATAACTGCATCTCATTCTTGCGAGGATATCCTCAGGGGTTACACTTACCGGGTCCGCTGTGGTTACCGCTTGCGGTAACATCATAAATTTCGTTTTTCTACTCATCTAATCAAAAAATTTTTTTTAACACATACGCTTGAATAATTTGTGATTAGTCGAGCGTATATATTATTTATCTAAAAAAAATTTTTTTGTTATTTTGAGGGGGTAAAAATGGGTCAAAAATGGCGGAAAAATGGCGAAAATGATATTTCATTTTACTAAATAATTGTTCATTTTTCCGAAAAATGCATCTTATTTTTCGGAAAGAATGTTCTATTTTTTGTTTTTTTATAAAAAAATGTGTGATTGCAGGATTAGGGGAGGTGGGGAGAAAAGTATAAAAAGTACAAAAAGTACAAAAAGTACTAAGGTAAAAAATAAAAGTTAGGGAAGTTTTAGGGGAGTATATATAATATAGTTTGTATTTATATATAAAAACACCCCGAATATGTATTCGGGGGGGACAATATAAACTTGTTATGATTTTGTGTTATGATATAATATATTATAGATTAGATAGTTACAGGTATGTAT
>USNU01000032.1 GCA_900556095.1 uncultured Bacteroidales bacterium
TTGTGTTGTGCTGCTAAATTGAAATTGTTGGTATGAATAGTCGGTATCTGATTGTGCTTTTGTTGTTAGGCGGGATAGTCTATGGACTCACTACAGCGGTTGGCGGTATGCTGGCAGAGGATGAACCTATGTCGGTATGTTCTGCGCAGGTGGAGTGGTCGTCTGTGCCTAATGTGGGTGTTTCTGCGCCGGCAGAACGCTCTTTCTCTGTGCCTGCATCTTCTCGCCACGGCAGTTCGTTGTTTCACCATCCTGCTGTGTATAGCGGTGTGTCTGTCCCGCAAGGTTGTTCGGGTAGTGGTCTTACCACGGGTGTGCCCTCTTCCGGAACTTATGCTGTCTCGTCGGCGTATTCCCCTTCGCAGGGGCTGTATCTTACCTCGTCTGCTGTTCTGCAATCCTATGGCGGCGGTGCCGAGAGCGGTATGTATGCCTCTTCGGGCAGCCATAGTGCTGCTTCCTCCGTCTCGCCTTCTTCGACTGGCGTCTCGCTTGGCACTATGAGTGTCTCTCCCGTAGCCTATTCGCCGTCCTACTCTTCAGCTTTCTCTTCTGCTGCCCCGGTCTATGCCTCTGCAGACCAAACCCTTTCTGCCCGCAAAGGCGCCCAACGTAGAACAAATGGGACACCAACTATTGATGATGCATGGACGCATTGGCTTGAAAACGAGTGGGCAGGTGGACGTAATGACCTCACATTGGATAAGTTGCGTGCTTTGTATGACAAAATGCGTGCGGAAGATAAAAATTTTGCCGACACCTATACATGGGAGGATTTCTTGGAGTGGTTTGGCTATCGCCAGAATGATGAGACATTCAAATGGCGTTTGCCTGTTGGCGATGGTGTGCCGTTTTTGCTGCTGCTATGTGCTTGTACATATGTGTACATATATATAAGGAATAGAAAATATAAAGAAGAAATCTCCAAATAAATAGATGGTTATGAAAAAGTTTGTACTTAAATTCAGCCTATTGGTTGTGGCTTTGTGTGGTAGTGTTGTGCTGAAGGCAACAGAGCCTGCCGGTTCATCGTGTGATAATCCCATCCAACTGACAGCGGAGTACGATGCTACGATTACCGAACCGGGGACATATTGGTTTTCTTCATGGACATACGATTTGCCGGTGAAGGTGTATTATATACCTACTGATGCCACTGTCAATCAGCCCCTGAAAGCGTATGTGGATTTCACATGTACGCCCGGTGTGTATGATGACCCTAATCTGGTGGAACTGACCAACCTTGCAGATGGTTGGGGATATGCTATGCCGCTGGAGTTTGTTGCAAACGCAACAGAAATAGATGGCAAACCTGCTTACGAATTGACAGTGGAAGATACATATCGTGAGTTGATGCGCCAGTTTGATATCACCTACAATGTGGAGGCAAAAGTGCAGGTGGAGATACCCGCTGCGGGTAAGATACAATTGGCTCCCGACTCGGCATTTCGTCAATGCATAGAGAGTAGCCATTGGTTGCAACTGCCTGATACTATTCATCTTACGCCGGCTATGTCGGATAGTGTGTTTGTGATGCCGGTTACGGATTGGAAAAATGATTCTATCCGTATGACTTGGACAGGAACGGAACAACCTTTGTCTATTTGGTTGGGGAGTACATGTGATTATGAATTATCTACATCGGATCCTAATGTGATAAATTACCTGATGCTTTTCCCAAATAATGAGACATATATAGAGATGGGGTATAGTAACTATATGGATCTTTCTTCTGCTGATTTGCGGGAGTTAATACAAGTCTTTGGAGAAGGCGGATTCTATTATGTGAAATTGGTTTCTGCCGAAAAAGCGGATTTTATCATTGACTACAAGCAGATGTCGGAGGATATGGCGCGGGCAATTCCTATGGAATTAGACAAACCGGTGTCTGTGGCAGCAGAAGATACGGCGCAATACTACTATTTCCGCAAGAATTGGGATATGTATTCGGTGCAATGGACTGCCGATACCCAGGATACGATTACCGCATATTTCGGAACTACGCCGACATTTGCGATTTCAGCGAACGATTCGCACTATATGGGTAAGTACACATTCTACCCGCAGGGCGATAAAAGCCAACTCTCTCTCTCGAGCAGAGAACTGACTAATATGACGGCTAATGCCGAAATGGATTTCCTCTTTGTGCGTTTCGATGCGCCACAGGAAACGGAGATAACTCCGTCGGTATGGAATGTAGGGGATTGTGTAATCAATAGTGTGGAGATTCTGCCCAATGATTCGCTTACGCTTTTGGCAAACCGACCGGCAGATGTGTATCGCATTGATTATGCCAAGTGGAGCAAAGGCGATATAACTATCAGTTGGGACGGATTTTCCTATGTGCGTACCTATTTGGGAGATACTTGTTCGTTCAACTTGGCTTCTACCAATGCGCATGTGCTGAACTATCAAGTATTGCAGAAAATAGATACTATGCAAATCACCAAAGATTGGCTATTGGGTATGTCCGACCGTGTAGATGCCGACGGATTCTTGTATTTCCGCTTCAATACATCGGGCGTAGGCGACTTGCGTACAGCGCAAACAATTGTACCGGGGCCATCTACCGATATGAATACTCCCGAGAAAATGGACTTTGTAGTAAAATGTGCAGATGGCAATATCATTGTACAAACAACTGCATCGCAAACGTTTAGATTGTATGATAGTTTGGGCGTTTTAATCTCTTTTTGGATACAAGCCCCTAAGGAAGAGCATCCTGTATATATACCTTCCGATGGTGTGTATATCTTGAAGGGAGAAAATTATGTTGTACAAATAAGAAAATAAATAGGTTATGAAGAATATAATGCGTAAGCGAGTTTTTTTGTTATGCATGGGCTTGATAGCAATGTCGTTATCAGCATTTGCTTGGGATGCTGCGGTAAAAGTAACGATGAAACCCAATGATGCAAAATATGGAAAAGTTGCGGTATCAGAGACTGGGACTTTTAATGGAACATACTCGGATATTATCAATGCGCAGGTTTTTACTCATACTGGTATTAGCGGATGGTCGCCTTCTTATAGTTACAATTTGTATCTGTTTGCAGAACCTGAAATTGGATATTATTTAGAAAAAATTAGCACAAATAAAACATTAACAGATCTCGAAACTATATCAGGTGGAACTTTAGGAAAAGAAACTGATCATCCACGACATTTGAAAATAGTATTAACACGTACGTATGGCTCGAATAATCCGTATGATCTAGGAACTTATACCGCATTATTTCAACCAGTACATGTCAAGGGCGTGGAACCAGAAACTTATTCTATTAAGACTACTGGATTGAACGCATCAAGTACCTGTGATGTGAAATTCAATGTAAATAAAGCCACATCGGATAGGGATTATGAGGTAAGTCTGAAAACGAAACAGGGTGGAAAAGCTTTTGCGATTGAGAGTCCGAAATATGATGGTACGACAGTAACTGTTACCGTTAGATATACCGACCATAATTGCGCAGGAGAAGAACAAGCAACGCTCACTCTAACATCGAAAGGAGACAATTCTTCTGCTGAGGCTACAATCGTTGCCAATTCCAATTTGACGCCAACATTCGAGATTGATAAGACTCTGACATTTGGTTCTAATGACGCTCCCGTTTACGTGGGCGACCGTCAGCAAAAGGCAATAGTACCATACTCTAAAAACGATGTAGCCTCCCAACCTGCACCTGCTTCGCAAGGAGGGACAGGAACCGTTTGGAATGCTTCCATTTCCGGTACGGATGCAAGTGCGTTCAGTGTGGAGGAACATCCTGCGGACGGAATATGTTCGGTAACTTTCGTGCCGACTGAAGAAAAAACGTATTCTGCCACACTTACATTGACTGTACAATATACGGATGCGTATGGTAATACTATATCATCTGAATACCATATGGTGGCTCTCTCGGGAGTGGCAAAAACAGCGACAGTTTCAAAAATAGAGTTTACTCCTTCGTCTTATGTATTTCCGGATATGCGTGTGGCAGATGCGGATGCGACACAGGTTATCCGTGTTTCGAAACAAAATGTAAGCAATGTGGTATATTCGTGGACACCGGAATTTGCAGGTATTTTTCAGTATGATGCGTCAGTGGAAGGACAGGTGACGATTTCGGCAAAGCCTGCTGCTCCGGGAACCTATTCCACCACATTGGTGGCTACGGGAACGAATACTTTAGCGGGACATACATCGGAAAAGACCACAACCAATCTCCTTATTTCGGTAAATATCGGACTCCAAAAACCGATATTGTCGAGTTGGTGTGTATCGGATTCGATATATCTGAAATGGAATACCATCCAATTTGCAGAAACATATACGATTTATGAAATTAATGGTACAACAAAGACACCGGTTACCCCGAATCGCCGAGTGGAGAATAGAAAAGAAATAATTGCTGTATTTGCCTCTTCTGCTACAAAAACTTATCAAGTGGAAGCCAAAGGAACATACAATGGTGAAGAATATACGGTATGGACAGATGCGGTAACACAAAAAGTGGGCAATCTGACGGCAACAAGTGTACCATATTGGAATCTATATACAGGTACGGTTTGTACTTCCGTAGGGGGCTTTAGTGGCACGATAATCAAAAAGACACGGGTTGATTTGTCGCATGTATTTGATAAAAATGGAAAGGCTCTTTTTGATGAGTTGTATGTTTTTGGAGAAACCGTTTCGTCGGATGGAACGGCAAGTATAAAGGCTGCCACTGCCGATGCCGTGGGGACGGCAGTTACACCGTGCTATGTGTTCACAAAAGCAACAGACGGCATTAGTTACGATTACGATCGTACGATAGATAATGTAGGCACAGGTTCCAAAAAACTACCTTCGGAGGGTACGCATAACTGGACCACTACGGGCAGTCTTAAATTGTATTTCACAGGTTGGTGTCCCTTTGGCTCGAATGGAAAAGATAAAAACGATGAGGGTATTATATATATAAAGGGTGCCGCCGGTACGAGTGTGGATATCTATTTGGAGGATTGCTATCTGTATGCAAGAAGACATACTCCTAATGGAAATAGCATACATAAAGACAATATGCCCTATTATACTGGTGAAAAAAACAATCCTTCTCAAGGTTCGGCAAGTGCTATCGTAGTGGAGTGTACATCTACCAAAAATGCTAAGAGCCCTTTTAACGTGAGTGTGCACACGATGGGCGAGAATATTCTGTATTCTGAGATGGGGTGTTCTGCTTATCAAAAGGTATTATTGGTGAAGGATTCTTATGTGGGGCAATATTCTGCAAGTTTCTATGTGCGTGCGACCGCGGATAATTCGTACACTACTTTGACATTTGATGATAAATGGCCCATAGATGTTACCAATATGGCACAACATCATCGTACGAATGGTTATCTTCGTTTTCAGAAAAGTTCGCGCAACTCTCCGTCAATAGATATTGGTAATGCCAATACAATTGTGAATTTCAATGGAGGACAGATAGAGTTACAAAATAGCCAACCTGCAGGAAATGGTTACTATGAGAATACTTTGGCAATTTGCCATCGTACCGGCGATGCCGTAGTATTTGGTTTCCCTTTGAATTATGGATATGGAATTTGTGCAGATGGTGTGGGTGGAACGGTGAATTTTAATGATGGTTCTGTAAATACTATCAAGTTCAAACCGTGGAAAGAAGAGTATAATGCATACTATGAGCCGTTGGATAAAGATGGAAACTCTACGGCTCTCCGTTGTCCGAAAAATACATTTGTATTCGGCGGCACGCATAATAGTGATATTCAGGCTTGTAATGCGGTTAGTGCACCGGGGGCATCTCCTACCGATGGAATATGCGCATTGGTGAAGGCAGATCATTTGGTTGATAACCGGTTTGTTGATGCAGAAACCCGGTTGGTACAGCCCGGTTTCTATCCATTTGATGAAACATTATGTACTATCGGTCCGGAGATTGGAAAGACATTGTCGGCTTACTATGCTTTGCATTCAGACAAATATGCGAATGGCAAATACGGTGCGGAATCTATTACGCCCGATAAGGACGGATATGTACATCTTTGGGTTCCCGGAGAAGGACGAAAATCATATAATGTGACACCTTGGATTGTAGCGATGACTGAAATAACCGTCAAAAATCCATTGCAATTGGATGGAGGAAAATTAACGATGGGGGGACCACAAGTAGTTCCCACAGGGGAGTCTGAAATGGTAAATAACCTGATGTATGCCAAATTGGATGGATATATGGCAACTATTTTGCAAAATAAGAATTGGCTTGGTCAATATACATATGAAGTTCCTTTGCAAAAACCGGAATCTCGAGATTACCAATATGTAACTCCCGAAGATGTAGGAACTGAGTATTATAACAGCATTACCAATGGTGAAGATTATATAATTAGTCAGGCGATATATTATATCACGCCTATAGTTGAAGCCGATAAGTGGTTCGCATTCTGCCCACCATTTGATGTATCTAATGTGTATGTGTTGGAATCTTATCCTGAGGCAGTATTGAGCAAAAACAATAGTCGTGCTGATGCCTTGAAAGAACAAGCGAAAAGCAATTTGGATGCATCTGCGATTATAGCGTCTAAGATTGCATTGGCAATAGAAAGTGGTTCTAATGTCGGCTATACTACATGCTATAATGCATTCATAGACTATGCCTATCATCGAGATACAACAAGTGAGGCTTACCCACGTCCTGTGAAAGGGTATTCTAAATATGCTTCGACCGATTATAAGACCAACTATGTAGGACAAAGGCTATTAACTGCTTTCTCTAAGGGGAATTGGGATGCTGAATATTTCTTGTACAAGTCTCAAAACAACACTTGGAAATTTGATGGTACTAATTTTACCACCGATTGGCAAATTGCCGCTCCGGTAACCAAGATGATTGGCACTAACGAACGACCGGTGGTAATGGAGGCAGGTAATATATATGCATTGATGTTCCCGTATTGTTCCAATTGTGAAGGTGTGGATAAAGATGGCACTCCGATTGAACGTACCGAGTGGGATTATTGGACGGGAAAATTGTTGATAATGGAAGGATTTGGACCACAAACGATCAAGGGCAAGAATAATCATACGACGACCATTGCCCCATATAATATACCTAATAGTGCAGTCCTTCGAGGAAATCCCACTTGTGCGGAGTTGCAGGTTCCTAATAATTCAACGTTATCAAATGCTTATTTCCAGGTGGGGAAAAATGCCTTTGAGCATAGTACAAAGGCTGAAATGGGCAAAATTCCAATGGGTGGCGTCTTTGTGTTGGCAAATGGTTCCGTACCCTCGGCTGCACCTGCTAATGCCAAGTACATCCATGTACGTTCCGGATTAGTCACCTACGACCAAGAAACCGAGACCACTACCGGTGTGCCGACGATAGCAGGGGGGCGGACACTGATTGTGAATAGTGTGGACGGAGGACTGATGGTGATTCCGGTCGTGGCGCAGCAGGTAGGTATCTATGGCTCGGCAGGGCAGTTGATAGCCTCCGACTATATGACCGACGAGACCACTTTGTCGCTACCCGCAGGTATCTATATGGTGCGTGGCGAGAAGGAAACTGCCAAAGTGATAGTGCGTTAGTCTGCCAATTTTTCACCTCTCTGCATTGGGATATATGCAGAGAGGTACATCCGTGCGCTGTGGCACAACATTTGTTATTCCTTCTCCGCACAATAAGCGACCTTTGACATATTGAATTACCGTTTGGACTGTAATTCTCCGTTAATTTTCTTCTCCAAATATGGTCAAATATGAATCAAATATATTTGAATAATGTTTGGTTATATTTGTAGGAAAAGAAAAAATCTAATGACTATTAGTGCTGTAGGAGAAATTAATGGTAAATTAATGGCAATTAATGGAGGAGAAAAGGGCAATTAATGGAGATCCCCCCACATCAAGAAACGGTGATTCAATAGATCGGTGTCTATAAATAATTTTGTTAATGGGCTTTATATGTTAAGTCTAAAACACATATTGATGTTTGTTCTGCTGCTGTCGCTGACGGCAGTTCCGTATAGCAGTGCGCAGGAGGCGGATACCATAGCGGTGGCGGCGGAGATGGAGAAAGCCAGTTATTCGTGCCGTATCCTGCAAGCCTCGCTGAAAGCCCCCTACTATTTCTGTGACTGCTACGAGGGGGCTTCTACGTTTCGTTTTCCCCTTAGTACGCAGATCAGTGATACCGTGTGGTACACTGCCTCGGTGGACGATGTGCGCAAGGGGCTGACTGCCTACTGGTTTGCCGATTGTTCGGTTACGCTTGAGGTCTATGCCCTCTGCTCCGGCAAGACACCTACTATCTCTATGACCATCGGCAAAGACCAGATGCGCGAGATGGATGCCACTTCTGTTAATCAGAAGATCGACGAGATGGGAGACGCTGCCGGGCAACTGATCAGTGCGCTGACGCCGCATATCCGCGTCTATCCGAATGGCACGTGCAGCGGACAGGTATATGTCTATCCCTACAACGAGGGCCCTCACTCCACCTGCGAGGCTACGCTGCCCGTGCGCACAAGTATGACGTATGTGAGCAACCATGCCGACGATGTCTATGAGTGGGAACCAACACGCCTGCCGCAAAGCGGGAGCGTGTACGTGCAATGGAAAGAAGCAAAGAACAACCCCTGCCAAGTATGGGTAACCCAAGGCAGTTGCACCGGCACAGAGGTGGCACGCACCACACTGTCCGATTCTACAAAACTCTTCTTCCCCGACCGCACACTGATACAGCGAGCCCGCCAAGCAGGCGAATCGCTGTTCTTCCATTTCAGCCACGATGCCGATAATGTGAGACGTATCCGCTTCCGCACCAATCCGCGTTTTGTGCCGCAGACGATAGACACTACCACCTGTCAGGGGCTGGGATTGCAGTTGGCAGATACATTGCTCACCCAAACCACACGCTATAGCAATGATACCGCATGGTACAAGGGCGATACGGTATATGTCAGAACATACAACCTGACTATCACCGCACCCGAACCACAACGCGACACCGTGCGCGTCAAGGCCGCCCAACTGCCGATGGTCTATCGAAACCAAGAGTATATCGCCCGAGGCGGGTATGGCAACTACGATTTTACTATCCATACCGTGGGACAATGCGACGAGCGCTATCTGCTCTGTGTGGAGCACCTTACGACACACACTTCCGTAACGATAGATACTACAATATGTGAGGGCAAGACATTCGAACTGAACGGGCTGACATATAGCAGAGATACCGCTATGCAGAGTGCGGGGTGGATAGATGAGGATACCTACGCCGATATGGATATACGCGTCTCCTTCTCCGCCCCCGAGACGGAATATGATACCGTATATGTGTCGCCGGCGACTATGGCGGAAGGCTATTTCTATGAGGATGCCAACCGGTGGATAGAAGCCTACGGCGATTATAGTTATACCATTACGGGCAGAAACCAATGTACGAGGCAGGTGGAACTGGCTGTCAGGGAACAGATCTCGACGGCGGTGGCGGATACCGGGCAGACAATGCCTCTCTCCCGGCTCTATTGCGCTCCCGACGGAACGGTCTATGTGGTGCGAAATGGCAAACGATATACCCTGCTCGGGCAAAATGCTGATTAACGTTCCCTCTTTTAATGGTCAATTAAAATGTACGTTGCAGGAAAAGAAAAATTCTAATGACTATTAGTGCTGTGGGAAAAATTAATGGCTAATTAATGGCAATTAATGGAGCCTTTCCCCTCACCAAATATGGTCAAATATGAATCAAATATATTTGA
>USNU01000033.1 GCA_900556095.1 uncultured Bacteroidales bacterium
ACAACTAAGCTCATAGACCAATACATCCGTTACCTTAATCTCGGTTACAACCAGACAGGACGATTTGGTACTACCGATATTCTGATTGCCGCTGCCGATACACAATATCCCTACCTTCTAAATGCCGTTTCCGAGCAGATAAGCGACCTGACAGGCTATCCGCAGTTGTTCTACATGGGTGTCCGTATTCGTATCTATATGGCGAAAGAGTATTACGCCGATGCTATCAAAGACTTGGATATGATGGAGCGGATGGAGGGTAGTGCCGACCCGTTTGTCCTGGTCAATAGGGCAGAGTGCTACCAAAATCTGTATCAGTACCGCAAGGCGATAGCCGATTATGATGCTATATTGTCAATAGATGCCACTTTTTCGTATGGTTATATCAGTCGTGGTTTGTGCTATGCTGAGTTAGGACAATACGACAAGGCGATTACTGATTTTACGTATGTCATACAGAACGATGTCAATTATGCCTACTATGCCTACTATCGCAGAGGGTGGGTGTATGAGTTCCAAAAGGACACTACGGCGGCATTGTCCGATTACTCGCGCGGAATAGAGTTGGAAGATGACTGTAGTTATTTGCATCTGATGCGTGGTGAACTATATTGTAATATGGGGGATACTCTACGAGCCAAGTCTGATTTTGAAAGAGTACTCGAATTGGATACCATAGCCCGTGTCGGTTCGTGCCGCCAATATGCATTGTATTTCTTAGGTCAAGAAAGCGAGGCTGTGCAGTGGATGCAAAGTATGATAGAGAGTGCATCTGACAAGGCAGGGTGTTACTATGACGCCGCTTGTCTGTATGCCCGTATGAACAAGACAGAAGAGGCTTTGGAGGCTTTCGACAAGTGCCTGTCGTTGGGGTATAAACGTTTCAAACATATTGAAGTGGACGATGACCTTGACGCTATCCGCAACCTGCCGCGTTTCAAAGAGATACTCAACAAGTACCGCAAACAAGAGGTACAGAGCAAGTTCGATTTGCTGAAAGGGGCTGAAACGGATATGAAATAGGGCGTTGCGGTGGGTGATAGACAGCGGCAGGTCGGCGGGGACATAGCGTGTGCCTACGGTCAGGGTATTACCGGGTTGGCTAAATAAACCGTGTATCTACCGTGTATCAACCGTAAAAATACCGTAGTTGTCAGCGTGAGGTCAGCGTGATAGATTATTTTATTTTTATCATTATCATTATGGAACCAACAAATACTTCCCAAACGGCAAACGCACAAAACAGAGTGAACTATTGGGAACGGAAACTTTTGGATTTGACCAAGAGTAATGCACTCATCAATATACGATACGGAAATACTTGTATCGCATTGGCAGATGAGGCAACCAAAGAAATATATGCAGAACTGACAGACGGATGTAATATGCCCCTCCTGTCATCCGGCAATACTTCTACACACGGCTTGCAAACCGCATTAGAAGACAAAATACTCGCTCAAAATGCGAAAGAACTGATGCGAACGGCTCAAAGCAATTTGGAAGAGATAGGTAATGCACAATTGTTTGTAGCGATGGGAATGTTGCAATACATGGACAACCCTAATCCATTTCAGCCTTCTGCCGCCATAGAATCTCATGTGGCCCCTGTGTTGTTGCTGCCCATTAAAATTACACGGCAACGTATTACCGGAGTATACTACATAACAGCAACGGGAGAAGAACCGTGTGTAAACATTACGCTCATAGAATTGCTCAAGCAGCAACATGAACGTGATTTATCTTCGCTTGTCGCTAATACAGATACTACGCCCGACTACAGGAAAGTAATGGAGACCTTTCAGAAGTTGGCTGCGAGCAAAACCGACTGGCATTTCTCTTTAGGAATGTGCGTGGGGATATTCTCGTTTGCCAAGTTTGTGATGTGGAGTGATATCCATACCAACTCCGAGCGTATGCTGAAATCGTCGTTGGTGGAAAGCCTTGTAGAGAAACGAAAAGCGGATTCGATGGCAATACCCGACAATGATGCACGGACGATGGACAAGGAAACAAAACCCATAGAGTTGGCATTGCCTTTAGATGCCGATAGTTCGCAGGTAGAGGCAGTGGCAGATGCTGCCGCGGGAAAAAGTTTTCTGCTCTACGGTCCTCCGGGAACAGGCAAAAGTCAGACGATAACCAATATCATTGCCAATGCCATTTACCACAAACAGCAGGTGCTTTTTGTTGCACAGAAGCGTGCTGCGCTTGAAGTTGTACAGGAACGCTTACAGCAAATCGGTATTGATTCCTTTTGTTTGGAACTGCACTCCAACAAAGCCACCAAAACGTATCTGATCAACCAGTTGGAGCAGGTGATAAACAGCGCATGCAGCAATGATTGCGAACGGGATTTTCATGATGTTTCCGAGCAATTGTTCGCGCGTCGTAAACAGTTGCTGCAATATATCGAAGCATTAAATGCTCCACATACCATGCACGGAGATGTGTATTCTTTAGCCGATTGCATTGAGCAATATTGTGCCATTGATGCTGCAGCACTATTGTCTTTTGATTTTGACCAACCTACACTTTCACGCACTACCAATGCTGAATTGGATAGTATTGCCGACGCCTTGCACGAGATGCAAACCATTCGTCCTACATTTGCAAGCGTTGAGAAGCATCCATTGCGCACATTGCTTCCTCGGGACGGGCGTATTAGTGCGATTGAGGATATATGCGTCAAGTTGCAGGAACTGCGTCAAGATATAGTGGAGATTTCGCTCAACCAAAACGGGTTGCGCAAATGGTTTCGCCTGTCGGGCTTGCAACAACGTTATCATTTGCATGAGATTGAATTGCAAGATTTAGCCACCGCCGTTTGGGACATCTCGGCATCGTATGAAGACAAACAGAAAGACATAAGTCAATGGATAGTTCATCGTGCGGAAATGAAAGAGTGGAGTCACTATAGTGTCCGTTGGAATCGTGTGGCGGATTTGGGATATCCACAATTGGCAAATGCTATGGATGCGGAGACAGATACAGTCGTTGTGCAATCCTTGCGTCGGGCTGTTTACCAACAACGTGCAATGGATATTATTGATTCGGACAGCACATTGGCCATGTTTAACGGGAAGGTGTTTGAGGAGATAATCGCAGAATATCGTCGCTTGTTCAGCGAATTTCAATCACTGACGAAACAAATTCTGCTGCTGCGACTGCAACACAATGTGCGCGATACGCTATTAAGTCCAAATCCTGTAATCCAAAGTTCGTTAACAATCATTCGCCGGTGGATCAAACAACACGGGCGAGGCATGAGTATTCGGCATTTGTTTGCAGAACATGGCGAAGTATTGCGTACTCTCTGTCCGTGCCTGCTGATGTCTCCCATCTCTGTGGCACAATACTTGCCAATATACTCTTCCTTATTCGATATGGTACTATTTGATGAGGCATCACAGATTCCTACTTCGGAAGCAGTCGGAGCCATTGCACGCGGCAAGGCTGTTGTGATTGTAGGGGACCCGAAGCAGATGCCGCCGACAACTTTTTTCCAAACGCAATTATCTTCGGAAGAAGATATGATCAATGGCGATATGGAATCGGTTCTTGACGATTGTATTACATTGGGACTGCCGGACCATTACCTGAACTATCATTATCGTTCACGTCATGAATCGCTGATTGCTTTCAGTAATCATTACTACTATGACGACAAATTAGTAACTTTCCCCAGTGCAGACAACAGAATTTCGCATTTGCATTATTGCCATGTAGAGGGCGTATATGATTATAGTGCTACCCGTACTAACCGCTTGGAAGCAGAGGCGTTGGTACGAGAAGTGCTCAGGCGATTGAGCAACTCAGAACAGAGTCGTTGCTCAATGGGTATCATTGCATTCAGCAAAGTTCAGCAAAACTTAATTGAGGAACTGCTTTCGGAGCAACTATCACGCCGGCACGATTTGGAAAAACGGGCTTTTGGTGAGAATAGGGAACCTCTGTTTGTTAAGAATCTGGAAAATGTACAAGGTGATGAACGCGATGTTATCTTCTTGTCGGTAGGTTATGGACCTGACAAGGACGGAAAAATCAGCATGAATTTCGGACCGCTGAATGATGCCGGTGGTGAGAGGCGTCTGAATGTAGCCGTTACTCGTGCCAGACAGGAGATGTTGGTTTTCACAGGAATGCATTCGGAAGATATTGATTTGTCTAAGTCACAGGCACTTGGTGTGGAAGGGCTGAAGAATTTTCTATACTACGCAGAGCATCATGAACTGTCTCAAGATATTGCCGCTCCTACGCAGAACTATCCCCTACATCCTATTGCCATACAATTGGCAGATGTGTTGCGTAACGAAGGCTATCGTGTGGATACGGGAGTCGGGCAAAGCGATTTTCGTATTGATGTTGCCGTAGTCAATCCCGCATGTCCGGATATGTACTTGTTGGGCATACAGATAGACGGACGGCGCTACTATCAAACACCCACAATGCGAGATCGTGCCTTGGTGCAACCTAACGTATTGCAGGGTCTGGGCTGGAAAATTGTACACATTTGGCAAGAAGACTATTTCTGTGCCCCGCAAACTATCATACGACAACTACTGCATATCCTGACACAAACGAATAATAACCAACGGTAAGTAATATGACAAAATTATGACAAGAGAAGAACAATTGAAATCGTGTACTATCTGTACACATCGCTGTATGGATATGCACAAAGGGCTATTGTGCGGACTTACTCAAAATGCCGCGAATTTTGAAGGGGTATGCCCTAATTTTGAGCAAGATGAGAAAGAATTCCAAAAACAGCAGCAGATTCAGCAAGGAGTGATGAATGATGAAGACCATACTATTGGTGGTTGGTTGGCATTTTTTCTTTGGATAGGAATCGGATTCGGTGCCTTGATGAGCGTAGTGATTGTCTGTCTATCATTTAGCGAACTATTGATATCTACATGGCTTGTCGTTGCACAATTGGTTACCTTGCTCTGCTTGTGCACGATTGCAATTAGTACAATCGTAGCCTTCTATAAACGTAAATCCAATGCCAAGGCATTAGCATATACATACATTGCAACAATCGTAATAGATGGCGTTTTTGCTATTGCCATGTACTTTGCAATAGCGGATGCACAGGAAATGGATCTTATAGACTCTATTCGTTCTATATTATGGGGCATAATATGGGGTACATATCTTGCAAGTTCAACACGTGTGGAGCATATTGTTCCAAGACCACGTACATGGCACATATTTGAGAAAATCTTGGCAGGTATTTTGGTGTGTATGTACATTTTGATGGCTATTGTTGTTATAGATATGCAAAACAATGAAAATAGTATCTTCTACAACCCGCGCCAAGTTGTCAAGACAATACTGCAAGAAGCGAACAAAGATCTTCCCTATCAAGATGTTGATGGAACTATTCAGCAGTGTCTGTTTTTGCAAGAAGATACAATCGTATATCCGTACAAATTCACACAAACTGATATCAAAGATTGTGTTGTAGAGGATTTGCAACTTACCGGTATTCACACAAAACAATCAATACTTCAAGAAGTTGCATTAGAATCACCAGATGCTACCCTATCGGGGCATGAGTATTTCTTCGAGCATAATTATAGCGTGTCCTTTCGTTATTATGACAAGTGGAATACTCTGTTGTATTCAATTGCAATTACCCCTGAAGATTATGCGAATGCTCTTGCTACCGGCAAGCAATTTCGATGCGACGAAGCAGATTTTCAAAAGGCGGAAGATATTGTCAAGTCATTATTGCCTATTGCATATCTTTGGAAAGATGCCAAGTTGGCAAACATCTATCATACTCCTAATAACCTATACTACGTGATTCGATTAACGGATTTATATTTTGCGGATGTGTGTCAAATAGACAAATCTTACTTCCGACAGACGATATTGTCTAATTTTTCAGATTTAGAAGATGCTTTGGTTTCAATGGCGGAAATTAACAAGATGAACATTGTTTTTGCGTTGTGCGGTATAGATTCCAATCAAGCTATAGAAATAGTTGTTACTCCGCAAGATTATACACAGACTGCTAAAGCCCAATAATATGTATCGTTTTTGTTATCATTGGGGTTATGAATTATATTGATAATATGTTTGCAATATGAAACTTTCAATCATTAATGTTGCCCTTGGGGCAATCATTTTAGTAGGCATGAGTGCCTGTACACAGCAGGAGCGTGTTGCTACAGAACATCCTGTTGCTATTGTTGACTCGTTGCAACAGATTGTGGCGGAAGAAGTACTGGCGCGTGTCAATCGCACCGAATCCGAGTGGGGCGTCGGTATTCTGATGGACGCACATAGCGGAACGGTAGTGGCAATGTATGACACCGATTCTACACTCTGTCATGCGCAGTCGGCATGGGAAATGGGGAGTATCGTTTCTCCATTGGCTCTATTGGCAGCATATTCCGTGAACCCACAAGGGTGGGATAGTGTTGTCGGGGTGTATCGAAACGGTTTTGAGTATGCGGGGCGCAGGTTTTATGACGGACACCCGCGCGATGCTGTTTATTCGTTGTCCGATGCCATCGCCACAAGCAGCAATACTGCGTTTGTGCAGTATGTGCTTCGTGTTTTTGAACAGCAACCGATATTGTTGCAGGATATATTGAGCAAGTGGGGCTTTGACTTTGAGACACAAGATAGTTCAATGGTAGAGTCAATGGAGTATGCCATAGGTTATCATTGTGCCATTACACCTGTGCAACTTACCTATTTGTATTCGTGTATCGCAACCGGGAAACACTTGTGCGTTCCTGCCAATGGATTAGACTCTATCCGCTTGGGGTTACATAGAGCGGTATGGGATGACCATTTAGGTACGGCAAGTGCGAACCCATGGGGAATGCGTAAGGCGCAAAGCGATAGTGTGCGTATAGTAGGCAAGACGGGTTCCGCGCAAATCTACATTGATGGAAAATATGCCGGAAATTACCACCGTTTGTCTTTTGTGGGGTATTTCCCTGAAGATAATCCGCAGTACACGTGCCTTGTTATTCTCAATAATCCCCAACCTTGCGGCTATTACGACGCAGGCTCCGATTGTGGTATTCCTGTCTGCCGCATTGCAGAAAGGATATATACAAAATAGGCTGACAAAATATTATCCGCGTTTAATGGTAAATAGCAAATGCAACAACCATACAGATTATGAAGAGAAAAAAGAAACATACGAAAAATAGGAGTGGGTGTTCGTTGGCGTGTGGTAAATGCTCAGAAAATCGTTATTCATTTCCATAAATTCCTATTTGTCCTACATAGGCGAAACCGGTCTGAAAGCAGTACAAAAACAAATAGTGCTAGGGTAGTGGTAGGGTGATACATTCGAGAACAGACGCTGTCGTCCGTTCTTTTCCCCCTCGCTCTATCCGGCATGTATAAATGCACAAAGAGTGCTACAAAAGGGTAGATTCTGTGTAACACAGATGGATAATTAGCATAATTTTTGCATACAATCAACAGAATGAATGAAAACTTTGTGCATATCGCAAAGTATGTTTGTTGGTTTGTAAAAATGCTTTATACAATATGAAAACCGGACTGGTGTTGGAAGGTGGCGGAATGCGTGGGATTTATACCTGCGGAGTGTTGGATATAATGATGGATAAGGGCTTTGAACCTGATGTGTTGTGTGGCACATCGGCGGGTGCGCTTTTTGGTGTAAACCTCCCATCCAAGCAACGTGGCAGAGCCTTTGACTACAATTATCGGTATTGTGACAATCCTAATTACGTATCCATTCGTTCTCTTATCCGCACGGGCAATATGGTGAATGTGGATTTTTCGTACAATCGTATTCCTAACGAGTTGGTTCCTTTTGACGAAGCCGCGTACGAAGCCTCTAAAACACAAGTGTTTGCTACTGTAACCAACGTCAAAACCGGCAAAGCCGAATATATACATATCAAAAATTGTATGACGCAGATAGATTGGCTTCGTGCATCGGGTACGTTGCCGTTTATTTCGCGTAGGGTGCATATCGGTGAAAATGACTATTTGGATGGCGGATTGGTAGATAATATCCCGTTAGATAAAGCGTTTGAGGAGGGGTGCGATAAGGTAATTGTAGTGCTGACGCGCCCCATTGAATTCCGTCTGAATGAACACATGTATTTGCTCAGTAAGATTTTCTATCCGCAAGAGAAGAACTTGCAACAAGCATTGCGGGTGCGCAGCGCGAACTATAACAAACGTATGCAACAGGTGCGCAAACTGAAAGAGGAAGGCAAGATATTTGTATTCTCGCCCGAGACGTTGTTACCGGTGCGCCGCTTGGAGCGCAATCCGTTTCACCTGAAGCAAGTGTATCACCTTGGTCTCCGTGATGCCACCCGCGAATGGGAACAATTAGAGATCTATCTGCAGAAATAAGCCAATACGAAGAGACATTGCTTTCTTGTAAAATTTTGTATACTGCCAATATCTGTTGTGTATGTGAAAAAAAAAGTGTACCTTTGTGCGCTATTTTGTACATATAAAAACTAAATTCACAATGAAAGCAAAACATCTACTCTTTGTCGTAGCAGGCTGCTGTATGGGCTTTGCTATGAGTGGCTGTAAAGCAAATGTTGACTTGAAAAACATCGACAAAACCGCGGAGTTGGATATGGGTATCGCTCTGCCTGTGGGGTCGATGAGTGCAACCATCGGTGATTTTCTTGCCGACGGGCAGGTGCCGAATATCTATGTGGATTCGCTTAACAATAAGGGAATCCTAACTTTCAAAGATACATTCAGCATAGACAGAAAGTATCACCAAGTGGACTTGAGCCAGTATATTTCGGAGAAAACACTCACAATGAATGTGTATGACAAGTTGCAGGGAACCCCTGAACTGGATAATCATCAAATTACGGGTGATGATAATAAAGAGATTATATTGGCATTTCCGCTGACTCTGAAATTGAAAGGTATCAACAATAACGAGAATAACGAGCGTTTGGATAGCGCATTGATAGAGAACGCGCATTTTGTCAGTACGATTGTCCCCAAAAATTTGCCGCTAAAATGGGAATGGATCAATAGTGTGAGCATTGATTTGGGGTCCGCTTTTTCTCGTCCGCAAGGTAAAAATGTGGTAGTCTATTCGAAGGGCAATGGGTATGGATATGGCCAAGACATTCCAATCAGTGTTACGGAGTTTACTATCAATTTGATGAAGAGTAAGACGCCTGCCACTCCTGAGGCGTATTTCGGTAATGTAATAGATACTTGCGATTTTGTCATCTATTTCAATTTTACGGTACCTACTTCTGCGGGCAAGGTAACGATTGCTGACGATGCTGCGTTTGAATATCATCTGGGTGTGCAGTTTATTGACTATAAGGCTATTTGGGGTATGTTTACTCCATCAAAAGATATGTATGATGAGGATACGGTAAACATTGCCGAAGAGTGGGCGGCTTGGAGACAACTCAAGAAAGCCAAATTGCCTTTTGCTGAGCCTGTTATAGATATGCAGATTACTACTCAAGTGGCAGGTGCATTGATGCTGCAAGGTGATTATTTGTTTGTGGAGACCGAAGACAAATCGCAGAAACGATATGCAACTTTCAATGGCAATCAAACGCTTTATCGTGATTTTAGTCCAGATGAATATCTATCGCTTACAAGCACGATAGGCGACTCGGCAACTATGCATGTACGCTTTGATAACACC
>USNU01000034.1 GCA_900556095.1 uncultured Bacteroidales bacterium
ATTGAACACCATTGATTTTACTCCCAACAGGTTGAAAATCACCCTGAATAGAAACGCCATCCAATAACATCAATTCCGGTTTGTCCGTTACGATGTTCGTGTAGTGGTTCGTGATACCATTGTCGCTTGCATAGGTTGCAAAGGTAACTTGGTCTATCTGTTGCTCTATCGGGTTAATCCAAAGCATTGCAGGGTCGCCGTTGCTGTTTTTGTCGCCGTGATATTGCTGCGATACCACAAACAGGTGCACTGCACAGGCACAGGAAGTGGTTACTACGCAATTGCCGTCTGTAGCATACTGACCTTGCGGACCAATTTCGAACTCCCAATAGTGTTTTTTCTCTGTCGTAAAATCAAAGGTATGAACCAATTGCCCATCAATCCGCACTTCCGTTCCGTCGTTTAGTGCCATAATGCGGATTTTATCGCACGGACGGCTTTTCGAAGGCGTCAGCACAAACGTGTTTCCCCAGTATTGGGTGGGCATTGCCTGCGAGAAAATATGGTCGCGTTGTTTTACTTGATACGGGATATTGGTATGAGGGCAACCTTGAAAAACGGCAATCTTCTTATTGTCGCGTGCTTTTACATAAGTGCCGCTCAAGTCGCCGTCCTCGTTGTCTTTCTTGCCCGTCCATACATAAAATACCTGCCCTTTCTTCAAAGCAGGGGAGTGCAATGTATCACGTCCATATTGATAATTCAATAGAGCCTTTTCCTCATCGGTCAATGTATAACCATTATTCCGCTTGTTGATAGCATAATTGATGGCTTCTGTATTGACCGACGGGCAATAATCCACAATTGTATTATCCTCTGCTGCTATGACGGCAAAATGCGACCCCTGAGTCTTACCTACGCCTCCGTGATCTGAGGGAGTATAAGTTTGTATGACGTAACTATCTAACAACGAACTCGTTGGTAGTACATTCGTTGCATCAAAAGTTGCTTTTTTGTAGTTGGTGGCGAATAGGGAAATATCTGCTGTTGACGTTACATGTAGAGCGCATGTATCCGCTTGCTCCGAATTGACAGCATAGCATACTTTGCCGGTAGTCGCCATTGCGGAACGGGCATTCTGAGTAAGTACATTGCCTTCGTACAAGTTCACAATCTCCAATCCTCCGGCATTCACCTGTACCTTTTCTGCGTAACCGGTATAGGGATTTTCTATGGTTACTTCGCAATCGCTCCGCGAGGAAATCGACAATGACAATTTGAGTGTGTTATTCGGATCTTGGTCTGCTTGTAAGAAGGTTACCCAAAAGTCCTTGCCTTCGGTGGACTGACCGTCCGATGTCTGAGCCGATAGAGGCATCGCCGACAATGCAGCAATGCAAAAAAGAAATGCACAATAGAGTTGTTTTTTCATCGTATTAGGATAAAAAATGGTACATAATTTTACGAGTGCAAAATTACGCATTATTATGCGCGTTGATGTGTAAAAAACGGCGAAATGTGTAGAAATTGCCATATTGTGAATTTTATCAAGCTTCTACATTTCTGCGGACTTACTCCAAAACATACACGTTCTTTAAGATTTGGCTACTGTATTGTGCTTTTTTATCTGATATTGAAAAGTAAGGTGGATGCAATGTGGATGGTTATAGGATAGAGGGTGGTTGAGCCGTGTGTAAAAATGTACGATTATTAAGATTCTTCGCCCTATCCCTCATTTTTCCACTTACAAATTGATTTCCTCTCCCATCACTCCGTAATATCTTCCGTTGTGCAGGATGTAAATCCGTCCGTCTTGCAGAATCTTCCGTGGAGTCGGGTAGGGCGCGTCTTTTGCCGTTTCTATATCCGTCTCTGTAGGGAGCACCACTTGCACTTCATTGCTTCTCTGCCCATTTTCTGTCTCTATACAATAATAAATTGTATCTGTCCCTGCATTTATTGGCAGTGTAACCTGCTCGCGGCAATAGCGTGCCGGTTCCCACGCTGCGTCCACAATCTGCGGATACCCTTCTACACTTTCTGTATGTTCCTGCCGGTCTCCCTGTATCAAATACAACTCCTGCATACACGCACGCTTTTTCGTACTTCCGCCCACCGACAAAATCTTAATCGAATCGGTCAGCGCAGGGATTTTCAGCGTATAATACGCCTCGTCGCGGGTATTGTTTTTCACAGGCAACAGAATCGTTTCCACCACTTCTCCGTCTATGCTGATTTGCAATTCGGCGGCTTCGGCAAACGGGTACGCACCGGCGCGGAACACCAATCGGGCTTCGTTTTTGAGCGCAAGCCTTTTCATCATCACATATCCGTCATTATTAGACACCCCCATCGTGATGGCATTCGTACCGGCCTTTGGACCGGAGCAGTTCTGCGATGATGAGGTATATGGGTTTTGGGAAAGTATTTTTTTAGACAATGCCGGCATATTGATGAGTGTATCATTTTTGCCGGTGTAGGTACGCGTATAGACATCTATGGCATAGTCCGTTTGCAGGTTCTGCCATACGGCGGTAAAACCATTTTGGCTCACATCGGTTGCCTCATAAGCGCGGAAACTGCCAAAGTCCGGACACGGCACATAGTCGGGCGTTGCAGTACATATAAGTCGCTCAAAATCAACCGCTTTGCCTTTTCTGTCTCCCCATATATATTCCACCAATTCAGGGTAGTCGATATATGGATTTCGGTTGTGCTGAATACTGCTCACAGCGTCTGCACGCTCCACTTCTTTCATACTCACAGGGTCTGACCTGTGCCAGTCGAGCAGCACTTCCGTCAACCACGGCTTGAATTCCAAATACGAATTGTTATCCAAATAATCGGAAGAGTTGCTTGCCCAAATCAGATTCTCATAGGCGGTGGCAATATAGAAGTACGCACGCGCGAAGTCGCCTCGATATTCGGGGGCAGGCTCAAAGCACGCCCAACCATATTCCGAAGCCGACTTTGAATCCATCCTGAACGACCCGTTATCCAACTTGTCACCTTTCTTTACATGCCCTGGCGGAAAGTTGCTTTTGTTGTTATTTGCCTGAGCATCAGCGGGATTCAGGTGGTACAGATCCCTGTATGCCCGATAGCCGACAGAATCTGTCTTTCCATTGCTGTCTTTCGTCCCTCCCCACCACGATTTCGGAAAGCAATGCTCTATCTCTAATCCGCAAGCCGAACCGCCATCGTGTGTGAAATAGCGCCGGCTGTTGGAATACATATCCCATATCGTTCCATCTGCCCGCCGGTCGGTCAGTGGAAAGAAATTCCACGTTGCCGGATAATACACGTTGTCGGGATAGGTGTACCCCTGTGTTCCGTATGACACCCGCACACCTTTGCATATACTATCATGCAATGCTGATTTCAATACCGAGTCTTTCAACCCTTGCACACCATCATAATACCCGCTTGGTATTGTTTCCGCCATAACACCCACTGTTATGCCTGCTAGCATACCTGCCAAACAAATATATTTTACCCCTTTTCTCACAACTATAGAATATTGTTTCTTTAATTTCTTTTATTTCTCTCGCACACGCGCAGGTGGTGCGTAGGATACCCCGATTAATGGTTTAATTGTATGTTTCCAACAGAGGAATCCTATGATAATTAACGTTCTGTTTTTGGCGCAGGCAGACAGAACAACAGCAGGTTTAACGCTACATACCATAGTACGCACGCAGCCCCCGCGAACACTATCAATTCCACGTGTTTGCATAGGCAGGCTTTCACCACGCAGAACGCAATCAGCACTACCGCTCCGATAAGGAATAAGTATTGTGTGGAGTGCTCTTTCCAGCCGAATCCGTGAAACTTGAACGAGAAGAACGGTATCTCCGCATTCAGCAGATAGCAACTCAGCAGGCTTATTGCTAGCAATGCCCACGGAATCCAGTCTGCCGACAACATCGCGTATGGCATACACGTTAGTGATCCCCAGAAGATGGCATTGGGCGGTGTGGAAAGCCCTATGAATGAGGTCTTCTGCCGCTCATCCACATTGAATTTTGCTAATCGCAATGCAGAGAATGCGGCCATCAGGAACGCCGCAAGACACCACCAGCCGATCAGCGGACGCAAGTAGCAGCAGAGCATCATCGATGGTGCCAAGCCAAAAGTGATGTCATCGGCAAGTGAGTCCAATTGTACGCCTATCGCACTTGGCACTTTCAGCAGACGGGCAGACATCCCGTCGAAAAAATCGAAAAAAGCACCACCTAATATAAACAGGAACGCATACAAAAACGCATTTTGCGTTGCCATAAACACTGCCATACACCCGCAAAGCAGGTTGCAACAGGTAATACTGTCAGGAATGATTCGTTTGATATTCATATTCTTATAATTCTAAATGGTTCTTTCTGAGTTCACAATTTCTTGCACACCACGTATGCCACGATGATACTCGGTATGCAGCAAAGCATCACTACCCAAAAGAAATTCAAGTAGCCGAGCGGCTCCTCAATATATCCTGCCACCATTCCGGGGAGCATCAGTCCGAGGAACATCACCGCAGTGCAGAGTGAGAAATGCGCCGTCTGATGTACGCCCTCCGCAAAGTGCATCATATAGAGCATGCACGCGGTGTAGCCCAATCCGTAGCCCAACTGCTCCACTCCGATACACGCCGACACTATCCAGAACGATTCCGGTTGCGCCGCCGCCAGATAGATATACACTGCCGACGGAAGTGTGAGGCATAGTGCCATAGGCAACATCGCTTTGCGCAGCCCTACACGGCTTGCCCATAGTCCGCCGATGATACCGCCAAGCAACATCAACACCACGCCTATACCATATATCTGCCCCACGGTATCTACGCTCAAACCCAATCCGCCATCTGCCTGCGGAGCCAGGAAAAACGGGTTGCACAATTTGAGCAACAACGCCTCCGGCAGGCGGTAGAGCAACATAAAACAGAGTGCCAACCAAATCCTCGGCTTGCGGAAGAACTCCACAAACGTCTCGCCCACTTCGTGCCAGATTCCCTTACCCGAAGTCAGGTGGATGTCAGGTGGATATGTGGTGGATAAGCCCAATGCATCACACTTTGTTTTTTCCGCCTTGGGTAGAAAAAAAGTATGCCATAGCGTAATTCCTGCCAGCAGTCCGCTGCAACCGAGCAGTGTGTATGTCCACGACAATGCCACCGTTGTCTTTGTTTGAAGCCACCCCACCAACATCAGGAGTAGCGACTGGCAGAATATATTGGCTATTTTGTAGAACGTGGAGCGAATCCCCACAAATGCCGACTGTTGCTTGTCGCTGAGGGCGAGCATATAGAATCCGTCCGCCGCAATGTCGTGTGTTGCGGAAGCAAATGCCGTGATAGTGAAGAAGATAAGTGCGAGTGTGAAATAGCCCTGCGGCGCAAACCATGCGAGCAGCAATACCGCCACGCACATCAACGCCTGCATTAGCAAAATCCACCACCGTTTGGTGCGAATCACGTCCACAAACGGACTCCACATCGGTTTTATCACCCACGGGAAAGTTATCAGACTGGTAAACAATGCCATCTGTCCGTTGGGCATACCCAACTGCGTAAACAGCGTGATACTCACACTCGTTACCAGAAAATACGGCACCCCCTCCGCAAAATACAGCGTCGGCACCCACCACCACGGAGAACCGTTTTTCTTAATATGTCCCTTTTGTGTTTGGATGATGTTTTTAATTTCTTGTATTTTTCTTGCGTCCTTGTGCTGCAACGCCGAGCGGAGCTTTCAGGTATTTTTTCGCCGCTTGCGGCATCGGAGGCTCTTGTATTATTACCCCGCAAAGTTACGCTTTTTTTTCGGACTATGCAAATTCAGCATGTGATATGCTATACTTTGTATAGATTTTTTCTATATTGTCCTAAATTATTTTCTCTCTGCCTGTATGTTTTATATGCCGTCAATAACCCACCTATGTCTCTTTGTGCTATTAAGAGTGGGTGATTAGTGGGTGATTAGTAGGTGATTAGTGGGTGATTCTCGGGAGGATACCGTGTGCTTACCTTGACAGCCATAGTTGGCAAAATAGGCTTTTTGCTTGTGTGTGTAGTGGATTTGTTGTAATTTTGCGCCCTCAAAAAAGTACAAAGATTGTGTTAGGTTTTTTTATTATTTTGTTGTTCCTCGTGTTGGGGAATGTTGTCTCGTGGGCAATTGGCGGTATTATCCCCGGTAGTGTAATAGGTATGCTGTTGCTTTTTGTGTGCCTGTGTCTCAAATGGATACACCCGCACCATATACGCACGGCTGCCATATTGCTGACGCATAATATGTCATTCTTTTTTGTACCTGCGATGGTGGGGATAATGGAGCAATGGAATATTATCCGGTTGAATATAGCCGGGTGGCTGGGTATCTTGGTATTAACCACCGTGGCGATTATGGCAAGTAGCGGACTGACAATGCAAGGGTTGGCGCATCTACAGTGCCGTTTTAAGAGAAAGGGGCTACTGCATGCGTGACGTTTTGTGTTCTATGCCGGCGTTGCTGATGCTCACTTTCGGAACCTATTTGTTGGGCGTGTTTTTGCAGCGCAAATCGGGGTGGACTCTGTTGCACCCGTTCTTGGTGTGTATTCCTGTTCTGTTGGTTTTGCTGAAAGTGTTGGATATCCCGTATGAAACCTATTCGCAAGCCAATCAGCCGATTAATTTCCTTCTCGGACCGAGTGTTGTGGCGTTGGCTTTGTCGCTTTATGAAGAGTTGGAGACTATCAAACATAATGCATTGCCGATATTTGTAGCCGTGATAGTGGGTGCTTTGGTAGGAGTGGTGAGTGTTTATTTTTCGTGCAAAATGCTTCACATGGATGGTATGTGGGTACGCTCTTTGGAGGCCAAATCGGTAACCACGCCGATAGCCATGGACGTAACGCATTCCCTTGGCGGAAATGAGTCGTTGGCAGCCGTGTCGGTAATCATTACAGGCTTTCTTGGTTCACTGATGGGACCATTTGTTTTGCGTCTATGCCATATTACGAACCCTGTGGCGAAAGGGCTGGCGATGGGTTGTTCAGCGCATGGATTGGGGACAGCGCGTGCTATTGAATTAGGAGCCGTCGAGGGGGCGGTCAGTGGTCTCTGTATCGCCCTTATGGGTGTCGCCACTGCCCTCCTTGTCCCGCTATTCCATATAGTCCTCCCTATCTGGTAATTAACGTTAGTTTGATATAAGCGGAGCGTTGCTATTATTGGACGCATATTGCCAAAAATATCCTTCTGGAGAGCCTGACGGAAATAGCGGATGATGCCTTTGAAGGTTGCGCCGAGCATTGTACATTGTATGCACCTTTCAGAACGGGTTCTGCATATCGCAACCACCCGGTGTTTGGCAAGTTCCGCGAGGTGGTGATAGAACGTGTCTGTTCGATATAAATACAATGCTCTTTTGCAGAGAAAAATGATGGAGACAATCCCTTGTTATTATGAATTACATCCCAATCTACGAAATCTCCGACCAATTATGTGCCTCAATTCGTAGCAGGTCAAGTTGCCGCTTGTAGATGCGGTTATATTCGTCTTCAAGCAGCGGATCTTTCTCCAATATACTTTCTGCGGTATGGCGGGCAATTTCCAATATCTGTCCGTCGGTGGATAAAGAGGCAATGTGCAAGTCAAAAGGCAGTCCCGATTGTTGCGTGCCATCCAAATCACCGGGGCCACGCAGTTGCAAATCTGCTTCTGCTATACGGAACCCGTCATTCGTTGCCACCATAATATCCATACGCTGTCGGGTTTCTTTGGTCAGTTCCAACCGGGTCAGCAGAATACAATAACTTTGGTCGGCTCCGCGTCCGACACGTCCGCGCAATTGGTGCAACTGGCTCAGTCCGAATCGCTCGGCGTTCTCAATAATCATCACACTCGCATTAGGTACATTCACTCCTACTTCAATCACTGTCGTAGCCACCAATATCTGCGTCTCGCCCGAGGCAAAATGCTGCATTTGCTCGTCTTTGTCTTTTGCTTTCATCTGCCCATGTACCATCGAAATCTTGTATTCGGGGAATGTATCGCATAGTTCGTTGTAGCCGTTTTCCAAATCTTGTAAATCCAATTTCTCATTTTCCTTGATAAGTGGAAAAACAACATACACCTGCCGTCCCGCCTGTATCTGCCCTCTGATAAACTGGTTCACTGATTGTCTGCGCTGTATGGAGTAATGCAATGTCTGTACAGGTTTGCGTCCGGGTGGCAGTTCATCGATGATACTTACCCGCAAGTCGCCATATACAGTCATTGCCAACGTCCGTGGAATAGGTGTGGCGGTCATCACCAGTACATGCGGCGGTCGCACATTTTTGCTCCATAGTTTTGCACGCTGGGCTACGCCGAAACGGTGCTGCTCGTCCACCACCACCAATCCGAGATTTGACCATTGTACGGTATCTTCCAATAGCGCATGCGTACCAATCAGTATATCTATCCGCCCTGTTTGTAGGGCAGGGTGGAGAAGGTCTCTTTGTTTCTTGGTGGTAGAGCCGGTAAGTAGGGCTATCCGTAAACCGTTAGGATTGTCCTCGCTTGCCAACAGCGGTTTGAGAAACCCGTTCAATGTCTCATAGTGCTGGTTGGCGAGTATCTCCGTCGGTGCCATAATACACGTCTGGTACCCGTTGTCAATCGCCAGCAGGCAGCACATCAGTGCCACCAGAGTCTTACCACTACCCACATCGCCTTGCAGCAGACGGTTCATCTGTTTGCCCGATTTTAGGTCTGTATGTATCTCGCGTATCACCCGTTTTTGCGCATTGGTCAGCAGAAAAGGCAAACTCTGATACATCGCATTGAAATTCCGTCCCACAATCGGCATCGGGAAACCCGCATTTTGCTCACGGCGTTTCATCTGCCTCAGTATCTGCAATTGGATATAGAACAACTCTTCAAACTTGAGCCGCTCTTTCGCACGTTGCATCGTCGGGGTGTCTTTTGGGAAATGGATGTTTTGCAACGCTTCTGTGAGTCCTGGTAGGTGGTAGTGCTGCAGCACATCGGCCCCGATTGTATCAGGAATTCCCATTGCCAAATCCGGTAGCAAACCTGCGATAATCGTGCGTATGACGCGTGAGTTGATGCCCGCTTTTTTCATACGCTCCGTGGTATTGTAATGCGGTTCCAAACCTTGCGTCATCTCGGGTTTCACCTGTGCCATCGGCGTCAATTCGGGGTGTACGAAATTATATTGGTGGTTGAACCGTGTCGGTTTGCCAAAAAGCAGATACTTCACTCCCTTCTGCAATTTGACGTATTGTACGCCCTTAAACCATACCAGTTCTATCAGATGTGTTCCATCGGAGAATTGTACACTCAGCCGTTGTGCCTTGCCCACTCCAATTGTATGCCATTCCATCACCTCGCCGACAATCTGCACGTAGGTTTCGTCGTCCTCTATCTCTGCAATCTTGTAGAACTTACTGCGGTCTATATACTTAAAAGGGTACTGACGGAGCATATCAAGCGCCGTCTGTACCCCTA
>USNU01000035.1 GCA_900556095.1 uncultured Bacteroidales bacterium
AGTTTATCCGCGATTCATACACGCGTATCATTGTGGACAACTCAACCGACAGAAACAAACGCAAAGAATTATACCGATATTGTTTAGAGAATAACATCGCCTACATCGGACTGCCGAAGAATCTTCTCAATAAAATAGGCTGTTCTTATTCCCACGCTATGGCACTAAACTACACATGGAAGCACGTGATTATGCAACGCCGTCCCTTTGCTTTCGGTTGGCTTGACCATGACCTGTTCCCTACTCGCCCTGTATCTATACTTAAAAAGTTGGCACACCAACCTATCTACGGGCCTCTTCGGCAACGCGGAGATGAATGGTATTTATCTGCCATCATGTCGTTCTTCCAATTCTCTTTTGTTCATGGTAAACGCTTTGACTGCATGCCTGTCATTCCGAGCACTGAATATCTTGATTCGGGCGGTGGAAACTGGTATTCGTTATATTCTCACCTCAACCGTGACACACTTGTGTTTCCTACTGAATGCATCGAATACCTGCGCGAAGGGAACGACCGCTATAGTGATTGCCTTGAGTTCTTTGACGACAAACTATGGCTTCATACCATCAATGGCTCTCTCTACAAAGTAGTACACAACAACGAGAAGAACAACCTTGTCAAACAACGCCTTGACCGCATATTGCACGCATAGTAACAACCATCATATCCACATAAAAATCAATGATAATGAATAACATAGCATTACTGATTGTATATAACCATCGTTACGATAAGAATATCGAACGTTTGGAAACTATCTACCATGGACGCTTCTCAAACATTTACCATCTTATGCCTTTCTATGACGGGCACAGGGAGAATGTAATCACTGTCTATGACAGTTCGTATCAGTTCCAAGGATATATAGCACAGGCGTTTGAACAACTGAAAGGAAAAGGGTTCTCGCACTTCATAGTCGTGGCAGATGATTTGGTCATCAACCCCTGCCTGAATGAAAACAACTTCTTTGAACAAACAGGAATACTCCTTGATGCTTGTTTTGACTATGAAATCAAGGATATGAGCGATATGTCTCCGAAATGGTTTCATGCCAAAGACGCTGTCAAATTTTCATTGTTCAATAGAGGATTGGAAATCAAAAACATACTCCCGGCAAAGGAAGAAGCCGCGACAAAACTGAAAGCACACGGCTATCACTATCAGGCTCCCTGTGAATGGCCTTATACCCCTATGCGGGAGCCTGTCAGGGAATTGTTATTGCGTATTCGTCGTATCATTCAACTCAAATTACGCAAAAAGATAACATTCTCCTATCCCCTTGTGGGCGGATACAGCGACATGATTGTAGTACCTGCTGGTATAATGCCGCGTTTTTGTCAGTATTGCGGAGCCTTTGCTGCGGCACGGCTGTTTGTAGAAATCGCAATCCCGACAGCTATGGTGTTAGCAGGAAAGAAAGTGCAAACGATAGAAGACATAAAGATGAATGAGACATTGATACTCCCAAAACAGAAGGACAAGGATTTCCTGCCGCAATGTAACCACTCGTATGATAAACTCATTGCCTCCTATCCGAGTAATATATTGTTTATTCATCCCGTAAAATTGTCACAATGGAAATGAAACGTATTGCAGTCATTGGAGCAGGAGTATCCGGACTGACCACGGCTCGTATATTGTCCGAAGAAAACCGGAATCGCGTGGTTGTGTATGAAAAAGAAAACACCCCGGGAGGGTTGATTCGCTGTATGCAGGTGGATGGGTCTCTCTTCCATATCTGTGGAGGGCACGTCTTTAATTCCAAACGAAAGGACGTATTGGAATGGTTCTGGAGCCATTTCAACAAGCAGACCGAGTTCGTCAATGCTAATCGTAACTCCGCCGTATTTATGCAGGATGGATTAGTCATTCCTTATCCTATTGAGAATCATGTGTATTACTTCAATCAGCATATACGTGATTGTTTTGAACGTGACTTACAGCGAATGGAGGAGCAGGGGCAACCCATGGGCAATAATTTTGAGGAATTTCTCAAACTGCGCTTTGGAGAGACCCTGTACAACCTTTATTTCGGTCCCTACAATAGAAAGGTCTGGCAATGTGATTTGCGAACGGTACCTCTGAGTTGGCTTGACGGCAAACTGCCGATGCCCTCTGTCGAAGAGATGCGGTATAACAATGCGAACAAAATAGAAGAAAAGAGTTTCGTCCATTCTTCATTCTACTATGAAAAGCGGGGAGGGTCGCAGTTCCTCGCCAACCGATTGGCAGAAGGATTGGACATTCGTTATAATTCACCCGTTAATGCCATTGCCTGCAAAGACGGAAAGGTGTATATGAACGGCGAAGAGTATGATATGCTTGTCTTTTGCGGTAATATCAAGCATTTGGTATCTATTCTTTCGGGTGTGGATGTAGAATCTTATAAACAACCGGTATCTCTGCTTCAAGCACACGGAACGACTGCCGTATTCTGCGAAATTGACGCAAACCCATACACTTGGATCTACCAACCGAGCGAAGAGCATCGTTCGCACAGAATCATCTGTACGGGAAACTTCTCCCCTTCAAACAACAGGAAAGGCAAAATGACGGGTACGGTAGAGTTCACAGACAAAATAAGTGTGGAAGACATAAAGACCGATTTGGATAAGATGCCGTTGCATCCCAAGTATTTGACGCACTATTATAGTCCATACACCTATCCTGTCCAAGATATGCATACACGCCAACTCATTCACTCCCTCAAGGACACTCTGTCACAAGCCAATATCTACTTTACAGGACGTTTTGCAGACTGGGAGTATTACAATATGGATGTAGCGATGGGAGCGGCAATAGACCTGTGCAAGCAACTGTAAATATGCACCTTATAAGAAGTGTTCTACAATTGTTTCTATTGTACTTTCCTCCTCTGATGTTTCTCTGTTTAATATTATGTCTTCATCGGGTTATTATCGGGTTGTTCCCGAGAGGATACAGAGACCCTTCCGAGAGGATAGCATTAGCAAAACAGATACAACATCAACCCATATAGCATGAAACCTTATGATTATCTCATAGTGGGCGCAGGCTTGTTCGGAGCCACCATTGTCTACCGCGCACGCCAAGAAACGAATATCCTCTTCGGTGGCCGCCTCGCCGAATACAAATACTACGATATGGACGACATCATCGCCCGCGCCTTGGAAATGGAGATTTAACGTAATAATCAACACGCAAATCGCAGATTTTTTCTATGCTTACAGTTATTATATGTACCTACAACCGCGAGAAATATATCGGTGCGTTGTTAGAGAGTTTGGCGAAGAACGATTTGCCAAAGTCGGAATATGAAATAGTACTGGTGGACAACAACTGCACAGACAACACACACGCTGTTTGCATTGCGTTTGCCAAATCGCATCCCGATATCACGTTCCGCTATGTGGTTGAGACCGAACAAGGTCTCTCGGCAGCCCGCAACAGGGGTATCAAAGAGGCAAAAGGGGATGTCATCGTGTATGTGGACGATGATGCGTTGGTGGATTCAGACTACCTGCGCATATACACAGAGCACTTTGCCGCCCACCCCAACACTATGGCTGCGGGTGGTCCCATAGAGCCTTTGTATGAAACATCGGCACCGGACTGGATGACACCTTATACCAAAGCACTTCTGACAGGTTGGCTCAACTATGGCGATAAGGTTCGCACCTTCCCCGAAGGACGTTTCCCCGGGGGAGGAAACGCCGCCTATAGGAAATTGGTATTTGATAAAGTGGGATTGTTCAATACAGCCTTAGGGCGCAAAGGTGGCAATCTGATGGGGTCAGAGGAGAAAGATATCTTCGATAAGATGCACACCTTGGGTATGACCGTTCTCTACTTGCCTACGCCGGTACTGCATCATATCATTCCGCAAACCAAATTGGAGCAGGACTATTTCGACCGTCTCACTCTCCAAATAGGGCAATCGGAGCGTGCCCGTACATTGGCAATCGGCAAGTCCAAGTACTTCAAACGACTCTTTAGTGAGTTCATTAAATGGTGCGGCACATTGGTACTGCTATGTGGTTACACACTGCAAGGACACCCCGCTAAAGGTTGGAAATTAGTCCTCTTCCGCCGAAACGTAACAAACGGGTTATTAGGAAAGTGTTTTGTCCGTTTTTAGGTTGACTCGTTCCCGTTTTTGTTTTGTTAAATATATATAAGCAACTTCAGCGTATTTTGCTTTCATTATTTCCGACGGAATAGAGGATAACAGAGTAATGCAACTGATAGTACTATTGCCAACACAATCGATGCAATACACCAAGCATCAAGTCCCAATACCTGTGGTTCAAACACCATCCGCACTGTGTGTATGCCGGCGGGAATAACCGCAGCGCGGAGGGGATAATTGACGCGGGCAATGGGTGCTTCCTCGCCGTCGATATAAAGGTGCCAGTCGTGCGGATAGTATATCTCCGAGAACACTGCCACTTGGTTTCTCTCGTTCTGCGAGTCGTAGATGAGTTCATTGGGTTTGTAGGAAGTCAGGGTGATTCTATCCTCATCAAATGCCATCAGGCTCGAACATTCGGGCTTAGTAACGTCCAACCTATCGGCAAAGGTCTTGTCCGCCACTGCTGTCGTGCGCAGGTTGAGTGTGCGCAATGCCTCGCTCTCCTCATCGGGAGTATCCACCAACAATACACTATCCACAAACCAAGCATTACCCATAGCATTCGGATTCTGGTGCACTTGCCCGTCGCGGGTAATGATGTACTTGGTATTGAGCATATCTATTACCGCCCAATTGTTTTGGGAAATATGTGCATCTATCAAATCCTGATAACGACGCAGTTTGGCTGCCGAGTAACCACCGATAGATTTCAGACGGTAACTGGTACGCGCATCGTTAAAGGTGTTTGCCGCCAGATTGAAGACACGATAATCCAAACTCTTGTCTTGCAATATCTGTTCTTCCCACGGCTGCATGGCAAAGTATCGGTCGCCGTCTTTCTTGGTAACAAAATTGTTGTTGTTGAAGAAATGACGATTCACAGGTATCATATCTGCCAGCACCAATCCGCCTAATACCACAGCAAGCACAATGGTACTGTTCTTTATATCTCTTTTCCACGTGTAGAGAAGCAGTGTGGCTGTTCCGAGTACAACAAACAGCAGACTGCGCCAAGCAGAAGAGGTCATCATAGCATGACGCTGATTGAGAATAGTATCGTATATCTGGGGTCCTACTTGATTTTTCCATTGTGCATCATACGACGAAGTAACATCAAACGCCCCTCCGAACAATGCCACTATCAGACATATCGCCGCCGTTACGCCACCCGCAATCCATACCATAGTGCGGTTGCGTTTCTGTTTCTCATTGTCCGAGGTCATCAGTTCCTTCAGTGCCAAGAAACCCAACAAAGGAATGGTTACTTCTGCCACAACAAGGATAGATTCCACCGCCCTGAATTTGTTGTACATAGGGAAATAGTTGAAGAACAACTCGGTCCAGCCCATCAAGTTCCTACCCCATGCCAATGTGATGGAGAACAACGTGGCTATCAGCAGTGCCCATTTGTAAGGTCCGGGGACAATCAGCAATCCCAACACAAACAGCATACAGATGATAGCCCCCACATACACCGGTCCGCTGGTGAAGGCTTTCTCACCCCAATAGGTAGGTGCGCCCTGACAGAACCCTTTGGCTTGACGTGCGGGAACGCCTATCTTCTTCAGGTCTTGCTCCAATTGACTGTCTTTTCCTAAGTCGTATCCGCTACACCCGCCCATATAGTTCGGGATAAGCAACGTCAGTGTCTCGGCTTTGCCATAACTCCATGCCGTAGCATAGTCAATATCAAGTCCTGTGTTCTCTGCTTGCTGCGCATTAGCGGACTGTGTTAATTCGCTATGTCCGCCGCGCATAGTCTCCTTCAGATAACTGTTGTTCATTTGCCACCAACTGAGTTTGGTTCCGTAAATCAGTAGCACACACCCTATCAATACAGCCAACGAGATACCCAAATCTTTCCAGCGTTTCTCACGGATATGGATATACAACTCAGCACACCCCATCACGCCCAAGAGCATACAATAGTAGTAGGTCATTTGCGGATGACATACCACACCCATTATACCATATAACAGAACCAATGGCACGCCCAACCAATAGTTACGACGGAATATCGCATAGAAACCGCCTATCACCGGTGCCAAAAAGCCTATTGCCGTGGCTTTCGTCATGTGCCCGGCAGGAATAATAAGTAGGAAGTACGTGCTTAGTCCGATGGCAAAACCGCCCGCGATACTAACCCACGGGTTCACGCCAAAACAGCGTAGCAGCAAAAAGAATCCAAAAAAATAGGCAAACAACAGACCTATCGCCTCATAGTCGCCCTTCATAAAACCGTGTGCAGGCTTCGTCAGAACGGATACCACAGAACTCGACTGCAATTTACCTGTAATCTGATAGGTTGGCATGCCTCCAAACATAGAGTTGGTCCACCATGATGTTTCCCCTGTTTCTTGGGCAAACACCTGTACCTCATGGGCTGCGCCTTTCCAGTTGTTCACATCCCCCGCCTGTAGCACTTTTCCCTCCAATAATGGCGCACAATACACCAAAGCCACCACGAAGAAAGCCACAATAGCCACCACGTATGGTACCACCTTTTTCCAATCCAAATTCTTCATATTCCTAACACAGTTCTTCATATTTCAACTATATTATTCTTTACCAAGTTCTTCATATTCCTAAATTTTATCGCAAAGATACTATATTTTTGCGTATTCCACAAGAAAATCGCAAAAAAATGCGTTTCTAAATGGAACACTATAACCCAACTTTCAACTGCACTAAAACACTCAACTTTCAACTTTCAACTATAAATATACACTTGTCCAAGTTAGTCAAAATAGTAAAAAAGTAACAAAAGTAACCAAGTAACCATAGGTATATAGAGAATATAAAAGTAGTAAAGGTACAAAAAGTACTAAAAGTACAAAAGTAATCAGTCCCACACATAACATGATATACTATAATCTACTAAACATATAATTTATGCTCATATATATACTTATTATGATGATTATGTATTATGTTCATGATCATATCAAACACATATATATGTTCCGTGATCATATCGTGATCATATCGTGATTTGCCGCCTATTCCATAGCCGGCAAATCCCATAAACATACACATATAATACAATATATACATATCATATGTTATTTATTATATTGTTTCTTAATCCGGAATATATATTCCGGTTCCGTCATATACAATACACACGTACCAACTTGACTGCTTATCTAATGTACAACCCCAAAATATACGTCTGGGGGCTATGGTTACTTGGTTACTTTCGTTACTTTTTGTACTTTTTGTACTTTTACTACTTTCCCACTTTTTCGCAAAAAGTACAAAATCCTACTCTATCTGGTACCTTCATTCTTCATTCATAATTAGAAATGGTTCATAATTCGTAATTCATAATTCATAATTAGAAAAAAGTTTGCGCATTTCGTATTTTCTTTGTACCTTTGCAACCTAATTTGCGCTGTGGTGTACAACTACACACTCTATAAAAATGTATGCGCATGCGCCTAAATACAAACTGAATGGAACATATCTACACCCTTGAGTTCTTCAACAACCTGCTTTTTATTATGGCTCTGGTGGGGCTGGTCGTTTTTATCGCACTCTATTTTGTCGATGCCGGTTATGGCAAGATGCGCACTGAGAAATGGGGACCCGCCATCAATAATAAGATAGGTTGGTGTCTTATGGAAGCACCCGTGTTTATTGTCGTGCTTTTTCTCTATCTCCGTTCCATACATCTCTATGGAGGAGTTACACGAAATGCACCCTATTGGGTTTTTCTCTTGATCTTCGAAACCCACTATTTCCAGCGCTCGTTCATCTTCCCCTTCATAATGAAAGGGAAAAGCAAAATGCCCTTGGTTATCATGGGGCTGTCTGTCCTTTGGAACCTGATAAACGGCTATGTACAAGGCTATTGGCTCTTCCATATCGCACCGAACTACAAACCTGAACTTTATACCGCTTCGTGGCTAACCGACCCACGTTTTATCATCGGTACGTGCATCTTCATTGCGGGAATGATTATCAATCTCCATTCCGACTATGTCATTCGCCACTTGCGCAAACCCGGAGATACCAACCACTATCTGCCTAAGAAAGGTTTGTACAAATATGTAACGAGTGCCAACTATTTTGGTGAAATCACCGAGTGGCTTGGTTTTGCAATCCTCACTTGGTCCACAGCCGGTCTCTTGTTCTTCTGGTTCAGTTGCTGCAACCTCATTCCGCGTGCCAACTCTATCTATCATAAATACGAGGAAGAGTTCCCCGATGAGTTCAACCGCAAGAAACTGAAACGAATTATTCCGTTTATTTATTGATAATCCGCATAGTATCTATAGTCGCCATGCCTCTATAGATACTATTTTTTCTTTTTTAGTATGGAAGAATCCAAACTCTTTACACCCTATCAATTGGGGCCTATCACGCTCCGCAACCGTTTTATTCGCTCGGCAGCGTTTGAGAATATGTGCCACAACAATACGCCGTCGCAAGAACTGCACGATTATCACGTAAGTGTGGCGCGTGGTGGTGTGGGTATGACCACTGTGGCATATTGTGCCGTAGATTTGAGTGGCGTCAGTTTCGACGGGCAACTCTATGTGCGCGACGAAGCACTACCCGGCTTGCGCAAACTCACCGATGCTATCCATGCCGAGGGGGCGAAAGCAAGTATCCAGTTGGGACACTGCGGAAACATGACCCATTTCTACACTTGCCATTGTATGCCGGTCAGTGCCAGCAACGGCTTCAATCTTTATTCGCCTACTATCCACCGCCGTCTGAAAGTGAGTGAGATAAAGCAACTTGTGAAGAAGTTCGGCGAAGCGGTTGATTTCTGCCGCGAAGCGGGTTTCGATTGCGTGGAGATTCACGCCGGGCATGCGTATCTCATCTCGCAGTTTATCAGTCGCCGCACCAATCGGAGACACGATGAGTATGGCGGCAGTTTCGAGAACCGCGTGCGTTTTATGAACGAGGTGCTTGACGAGGTGATGTTGCACGCCAAAGATGATATGGCAGTGGTCGTAAAAACCAATATGTGGGACGCTTGCTGGCGCGGAACGGATATGGAAGAAGGTTTGCGCGTGGCACGCGAGATTCTCAAGCACAAGGTGCATGGTATCGTCCTTTCGGGCGGTACGGTCAGTGCTTCGCCCATGCGTATTTTGGGTGGCGCAATGCCAATCAAGACGCTGGCGCACTATATGCCTATGAAGAGTTTCTGGTGG
>USNU01000036.1 GCA_900556095.1 uncultured Bacteroidales bacterium
CATAACCGATACATATGAATACTTTCTCAATACTTTGATGCTACCCTGATACTACCCATATACTCCCTACATACAGGGAGATAACATTGCCGGCAGACAACATAAACAACGCCTTGCGATGTTTTTTACCTCCCTTATGTGCATAATCCGAATATATTTAACGTCAGTCCGATATAAGACATAACGCACATAACGCATATTTTAGTTGATAATAGATATTTGAGCCGCTGTTCCACTATATATATTTGTCTATATTTGATTAAATTTTTCGTGTATTTGTTTCCAAATAGTGGCACATCTTGCGTCATAAGCAAGATATTGTTCGTTCTGTTTTTATAGGTTTTCGCTATTTCGAACTCACGTTATATTAGCGTTTAATCGACCACTAATTTCTACCGGAAAACGATATCTTCTTGATATATTCCCAAATAAAAAAACCTCCTGCCCGATTAGAGCAGGAGGTTTTTATTTAATGCATTGAATGACCTTTCAAAATAAATCCGAATGTGTTCCTATATTCATAAACAGCAAAGTCAATTCGGTGTCGTTTTGTTCCCAAATAAGCAACCAATCGGGACTAATATGGCATTCCCATGCACCTGCATAGTTGCCTGTAAGTTTGTGAGGTCTGTATCTTTGGGGAAGTGTACCCGATTCGGCGAGCAGTCGAACCGTTTCACGGAATAATTCTACATTATATCCTCGTTTGATACAACGTTTCAAGTCCTTTGTAAAAGCGTTGGTGTAAGAAACTTTATACATAACTTATATTCCAAGCGACTGAAACATTTCCTCTACGGTATCAAAATGGTGTACCTTTCCTTCACGTGCTTCCTGCATTGATAATTCTACCCTCGTCATTTTTCGAGTAGAAGATTGCTTCTTTTTGGAAGATGCAATGAGTGCAGAAGACATTTTATCTTCCACTTTTGTAGCACCCATAGACAATATCAAGTCTATAGCCTTTTTCATAGCAACATTGCGTGCATCATAGTTGAGTGTTATTGTAGCCATAATAGTTAAGTTTATCACATTATATAATTGCGCTGCAAATATAGTGCTAAAAAATGGGAATTGCAAATTTCTGCAAATAAAAAACCTCCTGCCCGATTAGAGCAGGAGGTTTTTATTTAGCCAATGCACAATTGTGCATTGTACATTTGATTACAATTTTGCGCCTTGGGCGGTATAGAGGACACCGTCTTTCTCGATAACGAGAACACCATTGATAAGGCGTTTGGTTGCCTTAGGAGCCACAACGGTTGCATCAAGGGCAGTAGAAGGACCTACCAATACTGCATGCTCACACTCTGCGGTAGCAGGTACTTGAACATTTTGTACCATCCAACGACCGGGCCAAGCAACAGTGCTCCAGAGGATTTCAAGTGTGATGTTGCCATCAGCGTCAGCAGCAGGCGTATCAAACTCTACAGCCATAGCCTTTTCGCCACCTGCATCAACATCTGCCCCTGTGGTAGCCAAAGTGGTTACTTGCAGATAATCAAACATTGCGCTGTTCTTGGCAGCATCCTGGTCGATACGAACAATGGTCTTTCCGTTCTTGGAGCCGATAGAAAGCAGTACGTACGAATTAGGATCTTCATTTTCTGCCAAGAAGTGTCCTACCTCAGTTTGGCAATACGGAGAAACAGCAGGTTGAGGTGTCGGGTCTGCAAGGAAAGCAATAGTAGCATTTTGTTTACCTACCGTTTCAGGAATATTGTTATATTTAGTGAGATCTCCAACAATTTCTACATAGTCACCCACCTTAGCCACGGTTTTACCATCTACCGGTTTTGCTTGGTATGCTTCAAATACTTTACCACCATCTTTGGTATCTGCCAACCAAACCGAATAGTTGCCATATGTCGAAAAATCAGTAGAGGGAGTGCCTGCTAAAGCAGTTACATAACCGCGAATAACATATTTACCACCGGCAAGCACCTCATTATCTGCAGATACAGACAATGCCTTTTGGGCAGCCTCAGCACAAGTAAGAACTGTTGCAGATTTAGCCGTTACCTCGCAAGTTGCACTAACAATACCTGCAGTAGCCGTAATAGTAGCCGTTCCTTCAGCGGCAACGATGGTAACCAAACCATTTTCAACAGTAGCCACTTTATCATTAGAAGAAGTCCAAACTACCTCTGTGGTAGCGTCTGCAGGAGTCAGCCACTAACTTGATATACTTGTATTGCTCCATCTCTAATTCTGTTTGGTCAAGAGCGATAGCAGTAGCCTCTATGTCTGGAGCGGTGATGTAGTACTCTATTTTAGAAATCTGTACGAAACCATTCTTTGTACTCGATTTGCAATCATACGTAAGTTTGTAGTACATATTTTCTGTAGGGGTAGTTACTACATAAGGAAGTTCTCCTTTGGCAGCAGTAACCGTGATGGTCTGTACATCCTTTGTAAATTCAGCATCTGATGCCACGGTCAATGTGGCAGAATTAACCTTATCGGCGGTAACATCATCTATTGTAACAACCACCTTGGTAATGGCTTTATCAATGGCAGCCTTTGTGGTGATGGTGGCTACAGAAGCATTATTTTTTCTACCGCATTTGATATAAGTCCAATTGTTATTCCAACTGTTATTGTTGAAATTAGCAATACTTACGGTGAATCCATTGGTTGTTGATTCCCATGTTTTGGTGTAACCACTAGCCTCCTCTCCACGGGTAGTATTGTCTGCTGCGAAAGAGATAGTCTTATAGACCACGTCTGCTGCGAAGATGTTGCTCACGCTAATTAATAGTGCGGCAAATAAAATGGATAATTTTTTCATAATGAAATAAATTTAATAGTTAATATAAAGATTATTTTTATTCGTGTTTTGTAGAACGTTAATTCTTTATAGTTGTGGTGTCCGAGAGTTGTGGCGGTTCGTCGGTCAGTGGCAGATAGTCTGCGGCTTGCATCTTGAAAGCGTGACAATCTGTCACGGTTTCATTTCCTTCTTCCTTTAGTCGTTGTTTTAATTTTCTCCAATAAGCAGCAGGCGAAGCACTATCCGTTAGTACTTGTATCACATCCACGATGGAGAAATACCATTTCTCCTGTTCGCTGTCCCATACGGTGCGGACTTTGCGATCTTCAAAGAGTTGTATTTGCTGTTCGTGGCTCATAGCGTTTATCGTCTGCAAAATTACGACTAAATTCCGATACCTGCAAATAAAACAGAAAAATTAACAGAAAAACAACATTCACAAGGAGACAACCCATTGTGACATATAGCGCATAAAGCAACCTTTTCCCCTAATCACTCCTTTTTGAAATAATGCCCGTAGTTTTGCAGGAAACGCTCTACGGCTTTGGGCAGCGCACCATAATACTCGCCGCCGGAAGCATTGGCATGCCCTCCGCCGTCAAAGATCTCATGGGCAAAGACATTCACGGGACGGTCGCCTTGTGAACGGAGCGAGATTTTGATTTTCGTTTTCTCTCCTCCGTGCTGTTCTCTTTCCGCCGCCGTAGTCTTGTCTTCCCTCATAAAGCACGAATAATAGATATCGCCTATCTGCAGGGGCAGATTCACAATGCCTTCCGCATCGCCCGACTGAAAATTGAAGCGATACAACTCCTTGCGGCCCAAATAGATAAGTGCCGTATGATACTCCGGATAGATACGCATTTTCTGATAGAGGCAGTAGCCCATCAGGCGCATACGATCGGCGCTATAATTATTAAATACATTATTATATACCGCATCTTTGTTCACCCCGAGCGCCACCATCTGTCCTACAATCTCATACATCTCGGGGTGGTTGGAATTGAACGAGAAATTGCCCGTATCAGTCATCATACCCGTGTAGAGACAAGTGGCGGCATCTACATCGAGTTGCTCTATCGGGAATGTACAGCCTCCCCCATTCATCGACTGATAGATAAACCGGTACACCAATTCCGATGCCGAAGCACTATCGGAGTACGACATCATCACATCTGCAAACTCCACAGGGTGAAGGTGGTGGTCAATCATTATCTTCGGGCAGGCAAGCGATACCAACTTGTCCCCAAGCGTTCCGATGCGTTTCGGCTCGTTGAAATCGGTGCAAATAACCAGTTGCGCATTCTCCAAAAAAGCATCCGCTTCCGCTTTTTGAGTATCATAAATCATTACCTCTTTCGCACCGGGCATCCATCTGAGAAACGACGGAAACGCATTCGGCACAATCACACGCACGTCGGCTTTGCCTGTCTGCTCCAAGAAACAGCGCATACCCAGACTGCTTCCCATCGCATCACCGTCGGGCGACAAGTGGGTCAGAATGGCTATGTGGTCGGCTTTGCGGATTAATGCTTGTGCTTGCTCTACCTGTTCGAAAGTCAGTTTGTTATGTAACATATCGGTCTTGTATTTTTCGGCAAAGATACGCTTTTTTTTGTGTAATACAAAATAAATTCGTAACTTTGCACGCTTAAAGTATCCTGCCGTATTAGGCATCAATGAGGAAATTAAATACTTAGCACAATATATGAAAAAGACTTTTTTTGCAGTTGCAGCGCTTATGGCAGCAATGACCATCAGTGCGGAAGACCAAGTGCTGATGACCATCGACGGCAAACCTGTGATGGCATCGGAGTTTATGTACATCTATGAAAAGAACAACCAAGAGGCATCGCTCGACCCCAAGACAATGGACGAGTATCTGGATTTGTTCGTCAATTTCAAACTCAAAGTAACGGAAGCCGAAGCACAGGGCATTGACACCACTGCGGCTTTCAAAAAGGAATTAGCCGGCTATCGCGCACAGGCTACGCCCAAGTATATGCAGGACAACGAGGCAATGGACAGCCTTGTCCGTCTCAGTTACGACCATATCGCGCGCGACCGACGCGCCGCACATATCGCTATCCAATGCCCCGCTAACGCAGGCGATTCGCTTGTTGCAGACGCCTTGGCAAAAATCAACGATGCACGCGTGCGGGTTACCACCGGCAAAGCCATCAAAAAAGGGCGCCGTATGGTACAGCAGAAACCCGAAGACTTCAGTAACGTGGCACGAGAAGTATCTACCGACCCGAGCGTACAGGAAACAGGAGGCGAACTCGGCTGGATTACCCCGTTCCGCTACGTCTATTCGTTGGAAGAAGTGGTGTATAGCACCCCCGTGGGCGAAGTAAGCAAGGTATTCCGCAGCCCCTATGGGTTCCATATCGTATTGGTAGAGGAGGAGCGTCCGCACGAGGAAGTACACGCATCACATATTATGAAAATGGTGCCGCGCGGCAACGACTCTATACGCACTGTCATGAAGGGCATTATGGACTCGATTGCCCAAATCGTGAATGCAGATAATTTTGCCGAGCAGGCACGCCTGCTGTCCGACGACAAAGGTTCGGCTATGCGTGGCGGAGACCTCGGATGGTTCGGCAAGGGTATGATGGTCAAACCATTTGAGGATATGGCGTTTAGCATGAATCCGGGTACGGTCAGCACTCCGTTCCTGAGCGATTTCGGCTGGCATATTATCTACCTGCAAGACCGTCGCGGTGTACTGCCTTTGGATAGTATGTATCAGCAGATTCTCACACAAGTGAAACGGGACGAGCGTGCCAAAGAAGCGGACAAATCGTTTATCCGCAAGACCCGTGTCGAGTACCAACTCGCTGACAGTCTGACCGATGCCGAGGTTCGTGCGTACGCCGATGCACACCTTGAGGACAAGTATGCCGACCTGCGCCATCTCGTACAGGAGTACCACGATGGTATTCTCCTCTTCGAAGTATCGCTCCGCGAGGTCTGGGATAAAGCAGGAAAAGACACTGTCGGCTTGACCGAATTCTTCAACACCCACAAGAAAGACTATACTTGGGACACACCGCGATATAAAGGTTTTGTGGTCTATTGCAAGGACAAAAACACGATGAAAGCGGCAAAATCTATCATCAAAAACTCCGACAAAGACTCAGTGGAGAGTTATCTCAACCATCGTCTGAACCTCGACAGCGTAACATACGTGAAGTTCAACCAAGGTTTGTGGGAGCAAGGTCAGAACCCCGCTGTAGACAAATACGGATTCAAGCAGAAAAATGCGGAATATGCCCCTTCGGAGGAGTTCCCCTATGTATTCTGCGTGGGAAAAGTGCTGAAAGCACCCGGGGAATATACCGACGAGCGAGGCAAAGTTACCACCGACTACCAGGACTATCTTGAGAAAGAATGGCTCAAAGCCCTCAAAGCAAAATACGAAGTCATCATCAATGAGGAGGTCTTCGAACAATTGAAAAAATAACCTCTTCATACGTCTGCAAAAAATATACGATTATTAAGAATGAAGCGTTTCGGCTGGCTCATAGCAATCGTGGGAATTGTACTGCTCAATGTGGCTGTACATTTCTGCGTGGTGCGCTGGGATATGACCGATGACCACCGCTACAGCCTCAGCCAACCTACCAAACAACTGCTCTCAGGATTGGAGCAACCGCTCGAGGTTACGCTGTATCTCACAGGCGACCTCAACTCTGGTTTCCGCCGACTGAAAACCGCTGCTATGGAGTTGGTGGAGGAACTGGGTATCTATGCCCAGGTGGATTGTCGTACATTCGATGCCGAAACAGAGAAAATACCCGAGCAATTCAGTCCCATTGTTATCCACGAACGGCAGAAGGACGGCAAGACTGCACAGACTACTGTCTATCCGTATGCGGGTATACGTTACGGCAACCGCAGTGCTATCGTGTCGTTACTCAAAAATAACCGCGGGATGTCGGGCGAGGAGAATCTGAATATCAGTATCGAGAACCTCGAATACGCTTTCGCAGAGGCAATACATGGGTTGTTGCAAACAGAGGCTCCGTGCGTGGCATTCATTGAGGGACATGGTGAACTGCCCGAAGAAAACGTCTTCGACATAAGCACTTCGCTCAGCCGTTATTTCCGGATTGATCGCGGTGTATTGGGAGACGACCCGCATATCCTTGACCCATACAAAGTGGTCATCATTGCCGACCCACAGGGCAGTTTCTCCGATGCCGACAAGTATATCCTCGACCAGTATCTTATGCGAGGCGGGCGTATCCTGTGGGTGCTCAACGGAGTGCGTTTCTCTAATCAGGTATTGGCGGACGAAGGCTTTACACCCGTATTGCCATTAGACCTCAACCTCACAGACATGCTCTTCCGCTATGGAGTGCGGATCAATCCCGCACTGGTGCAAGACGTGCAGTGTCTGCCTATACCGGTAAACGTTTCGTCCGATCCGCAGAACCCCAATCTGCAACCTATGCCGTGGTACTATGCGCCGCTGTTGCTCACTTCGCAAGTGTCGCCTGTCACGCGAAATGTGGCACAGGTCAGTTGCACCTTTGCCTCTCCTATCGACATCGTCGGCGGCGAAGACGGCATACACAAAGAGGTCCTGCTGGCAACCTCCTCGGCAAGCCGGCTTATCGCTACACCTGCCGAAGTGGACTTGACGGACATCAATCCGGATATGCAGACCTTCAAATACCAATTCATCCCCGTGGCATTCGCACTGGAGGGAGAGTTTGAGTCGGTCTTTGCACACCGGATGGTTCCTGAGAGCATACAAACCCGCGATGAAACACTTGCCAAGAGTGTCCCTACACGTCAGGTAGTAGTCGCTTCTGGCAGTATCATCCGCAACGACATACAGCAAGGACAAGCCCTACCGGTAGGGTATGACCGATACTCGGGTATGCAGTTTGGTAATCGTGATTTCCTAACCAACGCAGTATTGTATCTCGCCGATGACGAAGGACTGATTGCCCTACGCGAGAAAACTGTCGCTTTGCGCTTGCTCAACGACAAACGTGCACACGATGAGCGCACAAAAATACAAGTCATCAGCATTGTAACACCCGTTCTAATCTTGGCATTGGTGGGCATTGTATTCCTGCTTGTGCGCCGTAGAAAATATGCAAAATAAGACTATGAAAAAACAGGATTGTAAAACTATGAAAAAGGGACTCCTTATATTCACTCTCTTGCTTGCACAATGGTGTGCCGCCACAGCGCAAGAGTTGCTGCCCTACCCTATAGATACCATACAGGGACAGGCAGTATATCGCTATGAAGTGGAGAAAAGTATCGGACTCTACCGCATCAGCGTCAATTTCAGCGTCAGTCAAGAGGATATCATTCGTTGGAATCCTGAGTTGAAAGAACGCGGTTTACACTACGGCGAGATTCTCTATATACCCGTAGCAGGCAAAACCGTACCCGTAGCAAAACACTCTGTTGCCCCCGCCGTTCCTGCGGAAGCACAACCTGTATCAGAACCCGTAACGCTGCCCGAAAAAGAGGACAAACCGGCTTTGATATTGGAGGAGGTACAGAACGAAGCTGATGCGTTTAAAGCAAAATCTTCAGCTGAAGAGGTTTATAACCAAATTATCACAGACCTTACGGAAGCGATTACGTTAGGTTTACCTGTGCCTTCTAAATTCCCGCAAAGCGGACGAGCAACGATGGGAGCCGCAAAAATGTTGAGAGCATACGCTTACATGTCTCAACCCGATCGGAATTATCCGGCCGCAGAGCAAGACTTGAAAGATATCACAAAGATGAATTATACATTGTTGAGTGATTACAATGCTGTATTTGACAAAGCGAATAAAAACAACCAAGAATCCATATTGGAAGTACAATACGCCAATGACGGTAGTACAGATGAGTGGAATCGTATTCCTTGGAATATAATCCCTAAATGTAGTAACAATGAAGTCCTTATGGGTATCGCTGGTTCCAATTATGTAGGTGCATGGCCTGGTGGTACCGCCGGAGGTTGGAATGTTCCCACGGATGAAATGATCCAATCTTATGAAAAGGGAGACAAACGTTTAGAGGCATCTATCGCAGTGGCAGAAGGAACGTTGGATGGTGATAACTTCACATTCGAAGAAGTTAAAAGCCCGATCGGTTACACGCCAGCTGCAGGAAAAGACTTCCGTTACTTTGTAAAGAAGTATTATCATCCACCTTACACCTATTCACTGAGGGCAGACGATAATTTCCCGGTTTACCGTTACTCAGGCGCCTTATTGCTATTATCAGAGGCATTGGTGAAACAAGGTAAGAACGCAGAAGCTTTGCCTTATATTAACCAAGTAAGAGAAAGAGCGGGACTTAAACCTTTAGCGTCTGTAACATTAAACGATGTTATGGATGAAATGCGCCATGAGTTGGCCTTCGAGAACAAACGTTGGACGGATTTAATCCGCAATGATCAAGCCATTGAAAAAATGACAGCATTCGGCAAGACCATGAAAGCTCTCTATCCGTGGATTTTACCTTCCGCATTCAACGT
>USNU01000037.1 GCA_900556095.1 uncultured Bacteroidales bacterium
TGTTACCACAAGGTCGGCTTGGTGTCCGTCCATTAGTTTAGCAACGTCCTTTTTGCTGGTGGAGTCACCGCACATCAGTCTGTGGTTGCCCAGTTGCCATATATCGCCTTTTTGGCAGCGAGTGGCTATTTCCTCTGTGGTCTCATCGAACTCGTCGTCTTTGGCTGCAATCTCTTCATTGCCGTCAATGTCTGTATCCATATCGAACGGCAAGTCAATGCCTGCTGCGTCCAACTCTTCCATATCCCATTGGTTCGAAAGCAAGTCCCAATCCCACTCTCCGTAGCCAGAATTATCCTTTAGGGTGTATGCGCGAAGTTGTTCGGTGGTAGCGTCAGCAGGAATGACTTTGCAAGGTGCTTCGGTGTAGCCGAGTTCACGCATTGCCTCGTATCGCATATTGCCACCAATAATAACGTACTGCTTCCCATGCTGATAGACGAGCAGTTCGCGCAAAGCGAGCATTTCGGGGTTTTCCTTTATGCTGGCTTTGAGTTTGGCGAATTTCTCGTCTTTGATGAAGCGCGGATTGGCAGGCAAACCCTCAATCTGTCCGTCATTCTTTGCGAGAGAGGCAATCTGGAGTATTGTGGTATTGATTGATGTCATACGCTTTGTGTAATTTTGCGGCAAAGTTACTACTTTATTTTTGTATTTACAAATAAATTATATTACCCCATACTATTTTATAGCAGTCGATCTATCATTTTTGAAATTCTTGCAGGCTCTTGAGCCTACTACTATTTTCCACTCTTGTAGCGGACAGATGATGAGTGTGGGCTTGCGTTCCCCGATACTCAAATTTAGCGGGTTGGTGTCGTAGGTAGCGTATGCGCACTCATCACACACGTGCAGTACCTCAGGTGCTCTCTTGCCGCGTTGCGTTATCATACTTTCGGTTCGTATTTCTTGATTAGTTCTTGACTGAACGGTTGCGCACCTGCTTTGAGCGCGAGGTTTAGTAGTGTTTGTACCATTTTACGACAATCCTCATCGGAGGTCGGGTTCGCCCCGTTGGTGATGTCGCAGTACATCATTGCTAACTGCACAAGGTTATTCGCATTGTAGTACTGCGTGTCGTACACATCGGCACTGTCTTTGTCGTTGGCAATTATCACCTCTGACATTCTTCCCATCCAGTGGCGGACGCTCTCCATAGCGTGCAGTAGGTTAGTGAGTACGTACTTTGCACCCGGCTTTACGTGCGGGTGGTGCTGCAAGTCGCTGTCCCGCAGGCATATCTCTGCCGCTGCCGTTAGTACCGCACCGATTGTGAATAGGTTCTCTTTGTCTTGTTGTTTCATTGTCTCTCTGTTGTTTTAGAAAAAAGCAGGAACGGACAAACCTGCCAGCACAATGAAAAATTCTGGTCTTACTTACCGCGTCCGTTTTTATCCCCTGCGGTGTGGGGTTATAACTTCTTCAATGCTGCGAGTATGCCCGCGTTGAGTGCTTCCTCGCGCGTTGGGTATGTGCCTACGTGGGTCTCTTGGTTGATATTACCTATCCAATCGATATAGGAACTAAATACGAACTCTCCTCTCTTCTCTAAAAGAACTTCAATGCAAATGTATATCCCCTTCTCCTCTAACCAATCCACCACCTCGTGGTAGGTTGGTGCGGAACAGTTGCCGCAGTCCTCGTAGTCCATATTGCTAACAAGTATGCCTAAATATAACTCTTTATCAGGCATATAGTAGCAATCACATAGACTATTATATCCTTTCTCTTTTAGCAATTGTGCCGTCTCGAACGGCACGTGAAATTTACTTTTCATTGTTTTTTTATGTTTATAAAATTAGACAATTTTTTCCGCAATACTTGCAGCGGTAATAGTAGCCTGTCTTGTAGTGCGAAAATCGCTTTGAGTGCCTGCTGCCACCCCTGATACCATAGTAGCAAGGAAACCGTGAACCTCTATATACTGGTCTATCCTCGTACACTATATCTGGAACGTGTTTGCCCAACTTACAAAATATCCATCGCCAATTCATATTCTTAAAATAATTCTGTTTGTTGGTGTGTATTTTTGTTTCCGTTGAATAGTTGGTCGAAGATAGCCGCAAGTACATCTACCACTATTGAGTTGCCTGCAACTTGGTAGCAACGTGATTTGCTCAATACTGCCATCATTTTGTCGCTGTCGGTGTCCGCAACGCCCATAAGGCGGAAACACTCCTTGGGTGTCAGTTTGCGGATACGGTACTGCTCTTTCACAATGTTGTTGCACTCATACGAAGATGTCGTAACTGACGGGGCTATATCTTTTTTCCCGCCTTGATTGTAGCCGTGTCCGCGCTGTATTATTATCTTTGTTTCAAGGTTGCCACCCCCGCCTGCCGTCTGTGTCGGCGCAATTCCATTTGGAGAATATACTCTCTTTGTACTTTCATTTATTCTATCCCACTTGCCTCCGACAAGCGTTCCTGCAACTCTAATATAGTTCCCTTGTCTTGGCATTTTAGCGTAATTGGCAGTTAGCGCAAGTGCTGGCTTATTGCCGTCTTGAACTCCGCGGGCAGGCTTGTATCCGCCATTCTTCCCTCCCTCGCTATACACATAGTCTATCATTCTTTCGGACAGGTAGTATTCTTCTGGCACATTGTCTTCCAATATGTCATTGATATTTTTAGTTGGCGGGACAGGTTTCGGAAAGTAATAGACCTGCTCGCAATCTCGGATAGAAACCATAAAGACCCGCTCCCTGTTCTGCGGTACGCCGTAGTCCTTGGCGTTGAGCACCTGCGTGAAATTAGTGTACCCCATACGCTCCAACAGCAGTTGCCACTCGTTGAACAGCCGGATAAATTTTTGGCTGACCAACGCGGCCACGTTTTCGAATAGCAGGTACTTGGGGCGTTTTGTTGCGATAGCCCGCTCGCACTCCCATAGTAGCGATGAGCGCGTTCCACTTCCCTTTATTCCGCCTCTCTGCAAACCTGCTACGGAAAAGTCTTGGCATGGGCTGGAGTAGGTGAACAGGTCGAAGTCGGGGACTTGCGCCCAATCTATTGTGGAGATGTCCCCATAGTTGCACCCGGTATACTGCGGATAGACGGCGTTGTGGGCAGCGATGGCGTACTTGTCTATCTCGCTCCAACCGACTAATTCGTAGTCTATGCCCGCGCGGTCTAACGCCATACACTGGCTATCGTACCCGCTGAACGCTGTGAATACTCTGAGTTTCATAATTCAAAAATTTAATCTACAAGTTCAAAACTATATGCCCAAACAAGCGGGTTGCTGTTCCATGTCCCGCGTCCACTGACTTTGTCAATGAGTGCGGCAAAGGCTGTGCGTGGTGTATGATATTCGTCCGACTCGCCGAAATAGTAATTTGTTATATCATGCATGTCAGTTATTGGTAATATTCCCTCCCGTAGGCAATCCTCATAAGGTATTAATTGCAACCGCTCAACACGCACATCGGTAATCCGTATGTGGTGTGGCATTAACTCTGCCTTGACAAACATCTTATTAGTCCAACCTGCTGTGCCTCTGAGTTTATTCTTTGTAAAATCCACTTCTCCGAAAAACTCTTGGAAAGTGTCCTTATACGCCTGCCGAATAGCGACTACATCGCCGACCTTGTATGGCGAGTGCTTGAGAACATACTCAAACTTTACGCGTGTGAATTCGCTCTTACCCTCTGCATACACCATCGCGTCTCTCTCAACTTGTTCAATCACCGCTCTCCGTGTCATTGTCTTCCGCCCCGACAGGACTGCTTGCGTGAGGTTAAGGCCTCCGCTGTCTTTGAATGATATTCGTTTCATTTCTCGTCTCATTTCTCTAATTTAAGCCCTGACTCGTCAGTACTCTCTACGTGGAAATTGATTTGCCCGTCATTAACTGTAATAACGGCTTTGTCTGCATTCATATTGTGAGCGATAGCACCGACAATCCATATTGGCACAAGTATGAAATCATCTTTAATCTGCAATGCGCGGTTAATCACTTCAAAGCAGTCGTCAGCCGATAGGTTTTGGATTAACTTTGCCACCTCTATGGTGGTCTTTTCTAATTCTGTCATAATTTTTATTTTTCAAAATTTATACTCATTTGTCTTTTCTCGAACCGCTCCTCTCGTGAGCAGTAGCAGTGCGTGTAGTGGTCGGGTTCTGTGTAGCAGTGTCCGTGGTCGCACCACGTTGCACCGTCTCCGCCCCGCCAATAGGCGCAATGCTTACAAGTTCTTATTGCCATACTACAAGATGTTTTTCAGTTGCTCGATTACCTGCTCCTTGGTCGTGGTGTGCTGCATACCGAGCAGGTCTTGCATAACGTTCAGTGCAGCGGTGGGACTGCTTTCGAACTTATCCTGTACACTTTTTTGCGGGTGTATCTCGGATATTAATTTTATTATCCTTTTTCGCGCATCACTATCATCATTCCTTCTGTCTAATTCCTTTATCAGATCTTTCGTGGGGATTTCATTGATGATCTCGTCAACTTCGACGTCTATATCTGCATTATAATATATTGTTGCCATAATCTTTGTTGTTTTATAGGTTATTATTTTGTGGGTTTATAATGAGCACACCTCGCCAAGGGCGAACTTGAGTGCGTGCACCTCTGCTATTATCACGGTGTTGTAGGAGCTTTCCCTGTGTAGGTCAATTCGCGCTTCTAACTCCTTTAGCGCGTTCCGTAATTCGGTTTCATTTCTCATTGCTGTGTTTGTTTTTTTGTTTCTGCCGCACAATTTTGTTCGGGTTGTACAATCTTACCTTTTTGTGGTTATCGTGCATTAGAAGTTAAATTTTGCGGGTTATTCGTTATTCTGTGGTATCACCCACCACATTGGGTATTTGTCATGGTTGAACGGATAGGTCAGAAAGTACTGCGCACCCCAAGTGTCTCGTACTATTACCTTTTGGTTCTTGCGGGGTTGCACCTCTGCCGTCTTGAACCACCGAACTTCGACGAGGTCTTGGTGTATGGCTTGGTGTTCGTTTTCGAGTGCGTTGCGGACATCGTCAATTAGCATTATCGCATGCGATAACTGCTCGGTTATTTCCGATTGTGTAAGAGCCATAGGTATATCAGTGTAAGTGTAAATTTTCAATCAGATTGTAAAGAGCATCATTGCTGATACTTTGCTCGCAATAGGCACTACTGAGGTGTTCGCTTAACTCCTCTACCATAGCGTCAAGCAGTATTCTCTGTGTTACGTTTGCGATGTCGTACAACGAGGAGTACACTCTCTTGTACTCTTGAATTTCACATTCCTTGCAAAGGTCTCTGTCTGTAAATTTTGTGCCGAAGTCGGTGGTATATTCTGTTACCACGATGGTCTGTTTTTTACTCTCTTTCATATCCGTGATGTTGTTTATTTCTCAAACTCGGTTAATAGTTGTTTATACTTCTTCTCTTCCAAATGGCATACAATGGTCGCCATATTAGTCAGAGAGTCGAATACAACCTTATGCACTTCTTCTGTGCAGCAGGCATCGGAATTAGCGATGTGGCTTATAATCATTGCAAAGGACTTATTTATTTGAAGTAGCAATGCATTATCCTGCCAAGAGGGGTCGCTGATACATTCAAGTAATTCCTTAATCTCTTCGTATTGTTTTTTTAACTCTTGCAACTCTTCATACAATCGTTGCTTTTCCTCAAATTCTTGTACTGTCATAATTGTAGTTTTTTTTAGTTGAACATTGTTGTTCAATAATTTTCAATCCATCCAGTAAATACCTTTCTGCTTTCGTTCCTCAGGCGTCATCTGATTTGCCTCCCATGTGGTGTATCGGCGTTGGTATTCCGTGATACCGAGAGCGTCTGCGTCATCTTGGTAGATAAGTTTGTACCTGCCGTCAATTCGGACTGCCACGATAGGCTTGTGAGGAGCGTTGCTGCGATTTATGGCAGTGAACTCGGCATTGTCTATCTCGTGGACGTTCTTGTCGAATTGCAGGAACTCCGCCACGCGGAACTCGCGGTAAGGGCAGTTGCGGAGGAGTTGGTTGCAAGCGTACTCTATACGCTGTCTGCTCCAACCGAGTTGCACCAACTGCTCGCCGAGGACAGTCCAGAAACTTATCCGCTCGCTACCGACCTGAATGGTGCTGCCCATCGCTGGGAAGTTCACCGCAAGCCGATAGATGAGAGGCATTACCTCTGTTGCCGTGGAAGGCGGCTGGTTGCGGAATACCGATAGCGGGTTACTGCTCCCGCTTGCCGATGTTCCAGCCGAGACCGAAACTTCTTGCGAAATCCTCGGGCGAGATAATACCGCTGTTTCTTGCTGTTTTAGTGCTTGTGTGATTGTTTCCATTGTTCTGTTCGTTTTTGAGTTTTTCTTTTTCTTCACGGATATGCTTTTGAACTCTATACTGGAAGTGGGTCAGTACCTCCATTCGCTCGCCACGCTCGCAGCGTTCTCGGACTTTGAAATCGTCGTCGTAGAACTCGTCTATGAACTTATCCAAGTCCACCAACATTTCGTTTCTTGCGAATTGCAATTCCGTCCACTCTTTTATGTTGCTTTCGGCAATCCATTTTTTCAATCTCTCTCGTGCGTGCATACGCGCGGGCGTTGTTGTCGTAGTTATATTATTATAATTATTATATAACCCCTCACAATTTGTTAGGGGTGTACTATCGTTTTTGTTAGGGGTAACATTTTGAGACCCCTCACAATTTGTTAGGGGTGTACAGGTGTACGATGTTGGTTTTCCGCTCCGTGTTTTTTTCGAGATATACCCAATTTGTATGAGTCTCTGTAATGTGCGGCGTACTGTCATTTCGCTTTTGCCCACCCATTGAGCGATGTATGAGACAGGTTCGCTGAACCCCTCTTTGTATCCGTATATGAGTGAGTATATAATGGCTTCATCGGAGGATAGGTGCAGGTGATTGACCACCCAGCCCTGTATGGTGACAAAATTGGTATCTTGTATGGTTCGTTTCATTGTTAGAACGGAGTAGCGTTGAGTTCGATTTGAAGCCCTTTAGTAGCAGCGATGGTATATTTGCCTGTGGCGGCGATTATCTCCCGGCAGAACGCAGATTTATCGGCATTTCGGGCAGATAAATGGATAAGTACTATCTGTGCAACGCGTGTAAGGTCGTTGGCGGAAAGCATTTCGCGGAGGTGTTCGAGAGACATGTGGCTGTTGAGCGTGCGCTCTTTGAGTGCGGCGGGCACAAGCCCTGCTTCGATATTCGCATTGAGAATAGGCAGCGAGTAGTTGCATTCCACCATGAGGTGGTTGAGGTGCGGGATACGGTAGCGGAGATAGTAAGTGTCGGTGGCAAAGAGCAGGCGACCCATGTCGTGGTGGTCAATGATGAATGCGAATGGCTCGGCGGCATCGTGTTGGGCTGGGATTGGTCGAACGGCAAAACCGCCGAGGTATACTGTTTTGAGCGGATCAAGTGTATGCAGCCGCGTCTGTCCTAATGATTCCGCTGTGCCTTGTGAGGTATAGACTGGTATCAGTTGGGAGTAGTCGCGCACGTACTTGGAGTGGTCGCCGTGTTCGTGTGTAAGCAGACAGCCAACTACGCGGCTTGTACGCCAGCCAAGGGCAGCAAGGCAGTCCTGCCGCGGAACTCCGCACTCTAACACAAGTGCTTCTGTGCCGTTTTGCAGGACATACCCATTGCCCGTTGAGCCACTATTTAAAACCGTGAGTTGCATTTACATTCCAGCGAATACATCAGGCATTTGCGCTTCAGCAGGCTTTTCTGCTTTTGGTTTCTCCGGAGCCGTTTCTTCGTCGGGGAGTTCTTCGGTGTTGGCGTTCTGTTGTACACGCTGTTCATTGGCTGCCTCCTCGTAGGCGATATCCTCTACTTGGTGTTGCTCGTCCATAGTGTACATAGCACCGAGTTGTGTTGGGAATGCCTCGCGCAGGGCGTGTACAATGGCTACTTTGCGTATCATAGTGCATTTGATAGCGTTCCAAGTACTGCGTCCCTTATCATAATCTTTGAGGTTCACAAAGGCTTTGACCGGGTAGTCGCGGTCTTTGCGATAGACCTCTGCCCAGCCGCCAAGGAGTACATCGCCGTCCCGCATGAACTCTCCCTCTTCGTACACTACCTCCGTGCCGCGCTTGAGGATTAAGCCTGCACGGAATCCGCGGTACTCTGCGCAGCCCTCGGCGCGTTTCATAAAGGCTTCCTTGCTGACAATGATTGATGCGTTATCCTCACCTCCTCTATTGTTGGCGAACTTGACGAGGTAGGCTTCGTTGAGGAACGGGTTTAGTTGCTGGTACTTGCAGATTGAGATGAACTGCAGGATTTCTTGGTCGGTTACATTGCCGTTGCCTTTGGTTAGGTACTGGCGGACAATGTTGGCGTTGAGTTTGATTTCTTGACCGAGGGTGTTGTACACGACCTCCATTTTTGCGACAGGACTGACTGCCATTTGTTTGTTGTTGTCCATTGTTGTGAATGTTTAATTTATTGATTATTAGCGTATTCTATTACGCGTAGCAAAGTACGCACTATTATTTCAGACACGCAAGTTATTTGTGATAATTAGTGAGTTCTAATTGTTTATTCTTGACCACTGTCATCGTAATGCATTGTCCGTTGGTGGGGATAATGTCGGTGACGGACTCGGCGTTGTCAATGAAGAGCGGCAGGCTGACATCGTAGGCGCGGGCGAAGCCGTTGACGATGTCGATAGCAGCGTTCACTTGTGTGGCGCTGTTCTGCTGGTCGTAGGGTATGCCGTTGATAATGGCTTGGCATATCTCTTTCTCGCCGTCGTTGGTTATGTTTGGTTCGTACATTTTCCAGCGCACCATAGTGAATAGCGAGGATATACCGTTTTCGACCGCCATAATTTTGGCTTTGCGGTAGGCGAGGATTTGCTGTTCCACGCCCTCGGCTTGCGCTATGGTGTCGGCAAGGGTGCGCTGCTGCCAACAGGCGGGCGCGTTCCTCGTCGATACGCCTGTTGGTGTCGCGTGCTGCAAGGCGGCGGAGCAAGTCTTCGCGCAAGCGTTGGAGGCTCGCTATCACTTGCGTTATTTCCGTTATCTGCGTAGCGGTCGTATCTTGCGTGGTTTCCGTTGCTTGGGTTGCCTGTGCCAATTGGCTTTCAATGTCCTGCTTCTTGGCTATGAGAGTTTGGTATTCTGCGTCTTGGTTGAGGATAGTGGTGG
>USNU01000038.1 GCA_900556095.1 uncultured Bacteroidales bacterium
CTTACTATGTATTGGATTGTGTATCTGCTTCTCTGCAAACCGATAACTGTGGTAGTAACTCGCAGATTGAGGTTAGTGCACCGGATGGATTCGACTATCGTTGGACAGATTCGAAAGGAACTGTTGTCGGAACGGATCGTGTCCTAAAAGCAGACGCAGGATATGAGACTTATACGTGTATGGCGTGTATGAAAGATGCCCCTGATTGCTGTTACCAACTTTCCACCGACTTCGCACCACGCTATCCGGCACCACAATTTGAATGGAAACAAGTTCCGCAAAATTGTAGGAATTTTATTCAATTTATCAATCGTAGTCATGTGTTGGTAAAATATGATGATTATGAGAAACATACTCAGGAAGTGTGCGACCAAGTGGTATGGGATTTTACAACAAAAACAGGTTCGTCAAGTACACCGGTAGACAATCCTTTGATTGAAACCAATGCCGATGGAGATACTATTTTAGTCTCTTTGCGTGCTGTCTTGGGTGGAGGATTATGCGATAGCGTCTTGTTAGATACTATCGTTATTCCGTCAATCAAAACTAAGGATAGCACTATTGTGGCAACAATATGTGAAGGCGAACCATATATTTTTGCACAGAAAGCCTACACGGAAACGGGAATCTATCAAGACTCCAAAATAAATATGGCTGGCTGTGATAGTGTTACGTTCCTTAACCTAACGGTGCATCAAAAAAGTCCTATGCAATATATCAGTGATACAATATGTTCCTCTAATATCCCCTATGTGTTAAACGGAATAAGTTATATTTATTCCGATACTTACCAACAGAATCTGAATAATCAGTATGGTTGTGATAGCATTATAAATCTATCCTTACACATCGTTGATAAGTTCGTGGTGGAAGTGGATAGTTTGCCAACGCTTTGTGCTGATGCGGGGAACTTGATAATTGATTACAATATGCTGAAGAATAGATTTGATAGTTTGGCTGTTCGTTTTACAAGTACAACGCCCCAAGATGCTTTCTACAATCAGATGATTTACGATACGCTGCAGACGAAAATTATTTATCCTTTCCCTGATACCACGACTCCGAATCATTATCATGTTCAATTGGAGTTTTATCAGCATCACTCTTGTGGAAACCAGATCTTTGATCTGAATTTCGATGTGCAATATCGCGCCTCTATTATTGAGCAGAAGTGGAACGATGTACTTGCTATCCTCAATAGTAAGTACAATGGTGGATATACTTTTATGGCATACCAATGGTACAAGGATGGACGACCTATTAGTGGAGAAACTAAACCTTACTTGTATCAACCGTTGGATATAACATCCGAATATAGTGTCGCGCTCACTCGCTCGGATGGTACTACTATTCAAAGTTGTAATTTTACTCCCGCGGTGCATAATGATATTACTCCTTTCCCCACATTGGCGAGAACAGCGCAACCCCTGCCTGTTCGTAGAGGAACTACGGATGCAGATATCATAAAAGTAAAAATATATACTACCTTAGGACAAGTGTATTCTGTGCAATACGTTTCAAATGGTGAGGGCTGGATTACGGCCCCGAGTCTACCGGGTAACTATTTGGCCGAGTTGCAATATCAAGACGGAAAAAAACATACACAGCATCTTGTAGTTGTTTTATAATGACAAACAAATAATAGTAAATAAGATTATGAAGGTGAATCGCTATATTTTCTTGTTGTTCTTTCTGGTAGGGGCAACATCTTTGTGCGCACAAGTTGCGGCTTCTTACTCTTGTGATTTCGAGGATAGTACGCAAAATCAGACTTGGGTCTTGGCTAACGGGGGAAACGCAAAATCAGTGCCGAATAAATGGTACATCGGTAGTGCCATCTGCAATACAGGTATGCAGAGTCTGTATATCTCGGCAGATACCAACAAGACGGCATCGTATGTTGCGCATAGTTCGTATGCTATCGCATATACCGACATTACACTTAGTGCAGGCAAGTATGATATTTCTTTTGATTGGTGTGCCCTTGGATATACTGGAGGAGCGGATGAGGGGTTATATGTCGCTTGGATCCCGGATGATTTCGGAGGGGACACTATCTATGCGGAATATAATACCAATGCTTCGCTTACGAATGACCTTAAACTATGCGTTTTGCCCGAGACCGGTGAGCCGGAACGTTTGTGTGGGTCGGGTGTTTGGAAAACATACCGAAGCAAAATAACATCCGATGGCAAACATCATCGTTTGGCTTTTATCTGGTTGACGAATAGTCAATATAGTGTTTATAACCCTGGGGCATGTGTGGATAATATCAATATCATTCATAGTGGTAAATGCCCGATGCCTACGGCGCTAAAAACCACTAATCTCGGAAATCAGCAGATCCGTTTGGATTGGGAAGGAACAAGTCCGACATATGAGGTTAGATATTATGCCTATGCTACCAAAACATGGCAGACGCAGGTGGTTTCGGATACCACTGTTATCCTTTCCGGTATTCCGGATGGTGTATGCGATTTTTATGTGAGTGCATTGTGTGAAGATGATTTGAAGAGTATCTCTGCACAAACTTCAGAGTTTCTGTATGATCCAAAAAATCATTGCATTGACTATCTGACTCTGGATAGTACCAATTGCTATGTTTCCGAACAATCGGTACAGGGAACGCCCGTCGCAAATCTAACATGGATGAACAAAAAAGTAGATTATGGTTATGTTTCACAGGGGAGTCGACATACTATTCATACGCGACAAGATGAGACAGATCCTCGAACATGTGGAGGTCTGAAAACTATACCCGATGGTGAGATAGCATCCGTACGCCTCGGCAACTGGAATACGGGAGGAGAGGCTGAACGAATTGAATATAAATTCCATGTGGATGCTTCGGTCAATCCTGTGCTTCTTCTTAAATATGCAGTTGTATTGGAAAAACCGGGCGATGGGTGTAAGCCTAATCCGGGGTTCTTGCTCAGAGTATTAGACAAAAACGGACGTTTAGTTTCAAAATGTGCATCGGCAGATTTCGATTATAAAGCTGCCGCTGCTGCTGACTGGAATGCGTGTACCAAATCAGGTGAAGTCCGCTGGAAAGATTGGACTACCGTGGGAGTCAATCTTGCAGACCATGACGGAGAAACACTCACTATACAACTTACAACCTACGATTGTGGAGGTGGTGGACATTACGGGTATGCATATTTTACGCTGGGGTGTTCTGACGGACAACTTACCGGCATGTCGTGTGATACAGAGAACTTGAAGTTTACAGCACCTGACGGATTTAACTATCGTTGGTACAAGGTTTCAGAACCAACTAAGATTCTTGGTCGTGAGCAGGTCTTTGAGGTGCAACCCAATGATACATGCCACTATAAGGTGGACTTGATGTTTGCTCAAGACTCTACGTGTTATTTTAGTTTGACAGCGTCTGCACAACCTTACCAACCCGCAGCAAAAGCTACATGGCTTTGGCAGCCCGAAAAATGCCAGAACAAAGTGGTGTTTACCAATGTGAGTTGTGTAAAGGAAACCAATCAACTTACAGATAGTGTGGTGGAAACGAACAAACCTGTTGATTGGGTGATGTGGGATTTTGGTGATGGGACAACGTCTTATGATGCTAATCCTACACATGTATTTCCATCGGAGGGGGGGGCGATGAATGTAAAACTCATAGCGCATTTGTCCGATTGTGTGGACACATTGATTATCAATAATGTATTGCCTGCTATCGGTACAAGGTATGATACAATCCCTGTACAGCAATGTTTCGGTACACAATATACCTATACCTATACGGATAGCGTTGGGGGAACGCATACTGAACACCTTGGGGAAACCGGATTATATACCTATACCTTACGCGCATTTACAGGGTGTGATAGCGTGGTCACCATTAATTTGCTAATGACTGATACCGTTTATCAAACGATAGATACTCTCATTATGCGTGGTGAAACAATTACGGCAGGGGGAAAGTCTTTCTCGGAAACGGGTAGTTATAGATTGTATCTTAAATCGCAAGCCGGGTGTGATAGTGTACTCACCCTTAACCTGCGTGTGTATGACAAACTGATGGTTACTATGGATACTTTGGGTATGGCTTGTCATGGTGATCCCGACTTTACACTTTCCTATCAATTCATACAGGGGTGGACAGATACATATTCCGTTGATTTCACCAATAGTCTGTTTGAATCTGTAGGAAAAGAAAAATTGATCTCGCCGACCATGATAGATATTCCTATACCGGCGGACTCAATGGTGAGACCTAATATGTATCATGGAAGTGTAACATTCTATGATTCTATTAGTGGCAATGTTACAATCCCGTTTGCATTGGAACTTCGTTATAATTCCTATGTCATTGCACAGCGTTGGAACGACGTTTTGGCAATCCGCAACCCTAAACATAATGGGAATTTTAATTTCTCCGATTTCCAGTGGTATAAGGATGGTGTGCTCATCCCCGGTGCTACGCAGTCTTATTATTATGCGGAAAAGAAGTTAGACCCCGATGCTGAATATACAGCGCTCGTTACCCGCCAGGAAGATGGTGTTTCGTTGTTTATTTGTAGTGTCAAACCTGCCATTGTCGTGTCCACTGACAAACCCGATATACCCACTCTCGTTGCCCCTAATCAACCTATGACTATCGCGAACAAGAAAAAAACTTTTAATGGTATAGCGTCTTGGTTTACTCCTGCAGGGGTGAATGTCCGAACACAACATATATCGGACGGTTTTGGGGTGGTTTCTCCTAACCAATCCGGTATATATATACTAACTATAGTTTTGGAAGATACGGATACTGCATATACTAATTATCTTGTTTTGGTCAAGTAACTTTATATCCCATATCTTATTAATAGCAAAGCAGTCTATAGATTAGGATAGGCTGCTTTGTTACGTCCTTATAACTATACTAACTATAGGTAGATAATCTTGGCAACAAAGCCTTGGATACTGGATTCGTCGGCCGTCAGATGAGTATTGCTATCAATGATGATTTGGTTGCAGACGCTCTGCGTTTGGATACCTATCGTGCCACTGACTTGCTCCATACTATTGAAGTTACCAATGGACATATTAATGTGGTTTTCACTTCTATTGAAGGCGCAACGATTCTCAACGCCGGCAAGATAGAACAAGTGAAATATCCAAACCGGAGTTCTTTGACACATTGTAAAATAGCACAATAGTTCAAAAGGATAGAAGAAACCTACAAATTGTGGTGGGTCTATTGTATGAACAGGCGAAAAGGGGTACCTTTGCAGAAACTAATTTTGCAAAGTATGATGATTAGAAAAGTATATCTCGTTATTCTGTGCTTGTGTGTACTCGGTTTGCCTGTTGTGGCACAAACGATTCGTCCGTGGGAGCGGAATGGTATGCGCGATACGTATAAGTTGTTTGTGCGCCATACATGGAATGTGAATGATGCCGTGGATGAGACGTCGGGGTATAGCCGTCGTCAATATGTATATTCCGACTCGGTGTATATTCCGCAAACGCTTGATGGTAAGCGGTTTACGCTCTCTGTGGGGGCAGCCAACCAAGAAGCGTGGGCGTATGTAAACGGTAACTTGGTGGGCTATCATGCAGGTGGTTATACGGCATTTGCGTGGGATATTACCCGCTATTGCCATGTGGGTGAGATGAACTATGTGCGTATTGTAGTGAGCAATGAGTATAATGCAGAGATTCCGCCCTTGTCGGCAGACTTTACGTTCTTCGGCGGATTATATCGCGATGTGGTATTGACCGCCACATCGCCTCTGCATTTTGCTACAACACATTATGCCACGAGTGGCGTGTATGTTTACACTCCGTCGGTCAGTACAGAGCAAGCCTCGGTGCGTGTGGAAGCGTTGGTCGAGGGAAAAGGCATAGTAGAGTTGTCTGTCAGTGGATATGGTTATTCAAAGACTGTTCACTCATCTGTAAAACATGGTAAGGCTGTGGCGGAATTGAGTATTCCGAATCCTGCTTTGTGGACACCGGATACTCCTAATCTCTATACGGTATGTGCGCGATTATATGATAAACAAGGTCGGCTACAAGACGAAGTCGTGGAGTCGTTAGGTCTGCGTTGGTACGGCTTTGGCGAGGACGGACTGTTTTACCTCAATGGTGTGAAGACAAAACTTATAGGTAGCAGTCGCCACCAATGCTACAAGGGTGTAGGTAATGCGTTGCCCGATTCGCTGCAACGTAAAGATATTGAGTTGATTAAGGCGATGGGGGCAAACTTCCTCCGTGTGGCACACTACCCGCAAGGCGAGTATATTATGCACTTGTGCGACAGTATCGGTTTGCTTTGCTCGGTGGAGATTCCGCTGGTAAATGCCATTACCGAGACGGAAACTTTTGCACAGCATTGTATCGAAATGGTTGATGAGATGGTGTGGCAGAACCGTAATCATCCGTCGGTGGTTATGTGGGCGTATAGCAATGAGATACTGCTGCGTCCGCCGTTTAGGAATGACAGCATTCGGCACGATTTGTATTGCCGCCATACTGCTGCGTTGTGCCAACAACTGAATACGCACCTCAAGGCATTAGACCCTGCGCGTCCGACCATGATTGTGCTGCACGACAACTTCAAAGAGTATAATCGGTACGGTTTCCCCCAAGCCGCCGATGTGGTAGGACTGAATATCTATAGTGGTTGGTATTCGGGGGTATTCTCCGGACTGGATAAGAGTGTGGAGCGTGTACATCAGGAATTACCTCATAAGCCGTTGTTACTCACAGAGTTCGGTGCTGACTGCGACCCGCGTATCCGCACAATGTATCCGCAACGATTCGACTATTCGATGGACTATGCATTGCTTTTTCACCGGCATTATCTGTCGTTTGTATTGCAGTGTGAATATCTTGCGGGGGGGGCGGTATGGAACTACAATGATTTCCATTCCGAAGCACGCTTGGGTGCCCTGCCTCACTACAACTGCAAGGGATTGGTCACTTCTGACAGGCAGCGAAAACTGACCTATTTCTATTATCAGTCGGTGTTGCGTCATGACAGTGTGGGGGTACAGGCGGCAGATACACTGACAAAGATGCTGCAAATGCCTGAACCTCAGTCGCTTCCGCTGCGTGTGAATATGGGGAGTCGTTGTTTCTTTACCGACGACAGTGCGCATGTTTGGCAGCCGGAGCAGGCTTACACACAGGGCAGTTGGGGCTATGTGGGAGGTGAAGCGTTTACCAAGAAGACCAAGTACGGGCAGTTGCCTGCTGCCGATGTGGACATACTCGGTACTGACCAAGACCCGCTATATCAGACTGCGCGTGTAGGCGTGGAGATGTTTCGTGCCGATGTGCCTGCGGGACAGTATCGCGTGGTGTTACACTTTGCCGAATTGGAGAGTCGGGAAAAAGAACAGATGTCGGTGTATAACCTTGGTAATGAGGCCATTGATACTGATTTCCGCGGCAGAGAGATGGTTGTTAGGGTGCAAGATTTGCCTGGCGATACAATCAATCTGACTCGTCAATATGGCAGGTATCGTGCAGTGGAATTGCACTATACGGTGGAGGCGCAAGACGGGATTGTTATCCGATTTGAGTCGTTGAAAGGAGAGACACTACTGAATGGTATAGAAATTATGAATTGAGAGATTTGCGATAGGCTGAGGGCGTTGTTCCGTAGCGTTTGCTGAAACAACGTATGAAATAACTGACGGTATTGTAGCCCGCAAGGTCTGCTATCTCGGCAATAGATTTCTCCGGTGCTTCTTTGAGAAGGTTGGTGGCTTTCTGTAGTCGCGTATCCGAAATGAGTTCGTTAGGTGTTTTACCTACGGCTTCTTGTAGTTTGTTGTAGAGTCCGGTTCGGCTCATACACATTTCCCGTGCCAACTTGTTGATGTCGAAGTCGGAGTCATTGAGGTGTGCTTCGATGATGGTCTGTATCTGCGTAACAAACAGAAAGCGTTCATTCTGCAAGCGTTCCTGCATTTTGCGCAGTTGCTCGTTTTTCTGTGCTATCTGTCTTTCTTGTTCGGCTAATCGCAGTTTGGCTTTTCGCATGGTGCGGCGTAGGATATACAAGCCCAAAATAAGCACGGCGATACCGGCGAGAGAGATAAATAGTGTCTTTGCCCACCATGTTTCGTACCAATGTGGTTGTACGATGATATGCAGCAGATATGTATCGCCGATGGAATCGGTGAGGTGAAAATTGTATTCTGCCGGCTCCAAGTTGGTATAGGTGGCACTCTGCGCACTGGACGCCGGTATGGTTTGGGCATCGAATCCTTCTAATTGGTAATAGAGTTGCGGGCGTAGGATATTGCTATAGGTGCTACTCCCGAAATGTATCGTCAGCACTTTTTCGTCGGGCAGAAGTAGCAATGTGTCTAACATAGGCAGGCTCCGAGTAAGGGTGCGTATCTCTCCATTTTGGTTTCGTATGGTTATTTCGGTGGGAAAGACGTGCATTTTCTCTCGGAGAGACATCACTTCTTCGGTGCGGAAACAACACATACCGTCTATACCTCCGACAAAGACGGTACCATGTTGGTCTTCGTACAGACTTTGTTCGGTGAGTATCTCAAGCGGAAATCCTGTCTTGGCATTTAGGTGTTGGACGGTTTTTCCATCGGGGGAGATGAGTGTGAGTCCCATAGAAGTGGCGATGATATAGTGTCGCGGTGTGGTGAGAATATCAATCACGCTATGGCTGTCCAAGCAAGTGTTGAGTTGCTGGTGTGGCATCCATGTACCTGACTGAGTATCAAAGGATAATATACCGTCGATAGTGCCTGCGATAAGATTGCCGTTAAGGTCAGAACTGAACACGTGTACCGGTTTGGGAATAGGGTAGGTGGTGAGCAAGTGGTTGGTTATATGATAGGCATAGGTGGTGTGTTGGCGTGCGAACCAGAGTGTGGAGCCATGCAAATAGAGGTGTGATAACTCGCCGGACACAGGCAGTGAGTCTAAGGTTTGGAATTGTCCTGTTGCCCTGTTGAGCAGTCCGATTCCGCGCTCGGTAGAGAAGAAGAGGGTATCGCCATAGGCTACCAATTGTCGCACGCGGTTGTCGGGCAGGAAACCCTGTTCGGCGGTGAAACGTCGGATTTGCTTGGTGCGCGTATCCATCGTGACAAGTCCTCCCTGGTGCGTACCCATATATATA